>JAQWJZ010000010.1 GCA_029248105.1 Flavobacteriales bacterium | reverse complement strand
ATTTTTATCAGTCGAACCATCATTAAGCAATAGCAATCCTATTGTTATAAAAATGAGTAATTAAGTATTTAACAATTAGATATTAAGTTACACTTTTCTTATCAGCCAAATATCTTGACTAGCTGAACCATTCTTAATTTTGCCAGAAATATGTTCGAGAACTTGGTGTTTGCCAACCATTTTTATAACAAACGTTTTAGGTTGATGACTAGCATAACTTCGGTGTCCATCTCTATAACTTTTATGTTCTACAAGCTCACCTTTTAAAAATTGCTCTTTTTCTTTTTTGGATAGTTTGTTTATAAATGCGTTTCCGCTTAAAGTAATTTGAAGTACACCATTAGGCTTAAGTATTCGCATTAATTCTTCAAACCATTTGTAATGCATTTCTTCCGACAAATGAGTGAATATAGAAATACCATAAATAGCATCGAAGTAATTATCACTCTAAACTGTTGGGGGTTTAAGTTTATTTTCAGAAAAATTAACATTGGGAATGTTTGCTTTACACCAATTCATATAAGTTGAATTATAGTCTGTTCCTAAGCAAGAGCTAGCGGGGTCTAATAGAGTTGGAAAATGGCGAATTACCCGACCTGTTCCACACCCCCAATCTAAAAGTTTAATATTGTCTGTAGAGATATTTTTCTTAAAATGCTTAAGAACATTTTGTGAGGTTTCAATGCTTCCAAAATAATAGCTATTATAATCTCCTAGACCGAAAGTTTCGTAAATATGGTACGCAGGAGGCAATGTTACACTTGGATTTCTTTTTTTGAATTGGGCTCGTCGTTTTGAGCTTTTAAAATAGTGATAAAAAAACCGTAATCGGTCGGCAAGAATTATGCTATTGCTAACCCTTAGGGCTTTAAGAAGTGTTTTTTTCATGCTTTAAGATTGTTAGCTACTAGTATGTAAAAAACGATATGGGTTGAGAATTTAGTATTTATTAAAAAAATAAACTACTGTAAAAAACTTCTCAAGTCAACTTTTTCAGAAAGTAATGTATGCAGTTTACTGATAGCAACTCGCTCTTGACTCATGCTATCTCTGTCTCTAAGCGTTACGGTTTGGTCTTCCAACGTTTGGTGATCTACCGTAATGCAATAAGGTGTTCCAATAGCATCTTGACGTCTGTAGCGCTTACCAATAGAATCTTTTTCCTCATACTGACAATTGAAATCGTATTGTAAAGATTTTAAAATTTCTTTAGCTTTTTCTGGCAAGCCGTCTTTCTTAGTTAGTGGTAGTATGGCTGCTTTAACTGGAGATAGCATAGGTGGAATGCTTAGTACCAAACGGTTTTCACCATTAACCTCTTCTTCTTTGTAGGAATGGCTGAGTATGGTTAAAAACATTCTGTCTAACCCTATGGATGTCTCTACTACATAAGGCACATAGCTTTCGTTAATCTCTGGGTCGAAGTATTGCACTTTCCTACCCGAATGTTCTTGGTGGCTTTTGAGGTCGAAATCTGTTCTGGAGTGTATACCCTCTAGTTCCTTGAATCCAAACGGAAACTTAAACTCTATATCACAAGCGGCATTAGCATAATGAGCTAAATTGTCGTGGTCGTGAAAACGGAAATGGTCTTTATCTATACCTAGACTAAGGTGCCATTGCATACGGCTTTCCTTCCAATGTTCGTACCACTTCATCTCTTCACCCGGGCGAACAAAAAACTGCATTTCCATTTGTTCAAACTCACGCATACGGAAGATAAACTGACGCGCTACGATTTCATTTCTAAAGGCTTTACCCGTTTGGGCAATTCCAAAAGGCAATTTCATACGTGCTGTTTTTTGCACGTTCAAGAAATTAACAAAAATACCTTGTGCGGTTTCTGGTCTAAGATACAGGTCAGTAGCGCCATCTGTAGTCGAACCCATTTGTGTTTTAAACATCAAATTAAATTGGCGTACATCGGTCCAATTTTTTGTTCCAGATACGGGGCATACAATACCTAATTCTTCAATAAGTGTTTTGATATCGTCAAGTTTATCCTCGCTCATAGCTTGAGCAAAGCGTTGCATTGTAGTAGTACATTTCTCCTTGTAACCAACTACTCTCGGATTTGTTGAGACGAACTGTTCTCGGTCAAAACTATCACCAAATCGTTTGGTAGCTTTTTTAACCTCTTTCTCTATTTTACCTTCAATTTTGGCTACATGCTCTTCTATAAGTACATCGGCACGATAACGTTTTTTAGAATCTTTATTATCGATCAGAGGATCGTTAAAAGCGTCGATATGACCAGATGCCTTCCAAGTAGTGGGGTGCATAAATATGGCCGAATCTAAGCCTACAATATTATCATTCATATTCACCATGGACTTCCACCAGTAGTTGCGAATATTATTTTTTAGCTCAACACCATTTGGACCGTAATCGTAAACGGCACCCAAGCCATCGTACAATTCACTCGACTGAAAAATAAAACCATACTCTTTTGCGTGAGCAACTACTTTCTTAAACACTTCTTCATAATTTGCCATAGCGCAAAAATAAACATATTCGTTACACTTTTACATCCTCTTTCGTTATCTTTGTTATATGGTTCAGGTGGAGGATAAAATCATTTCTTTTGATGTATTTGAAAAACAGTTTGTATGTGACCTTTCTGCTTGCAAGGGAGCTTGTTGTGTAGACGGTGATTCGGGCGCTCCACTGAACGATGACGAACTTAGCGTTCTTTCTAATATTTACTACAAGGTTAAGCCCTACATGCGAGAGGAAGGTATAAAAGCCATAGAACAACAAGGCATTTATGTAGTTGATTCTGATGGTGATAATACCACCGCATTGGTTGATAATAAGGAGTGCGCTTTTGTTTCTTTTGACAAAGATGGTACTGCCAAATGCAGTATAGAACAAGCCTATAATGATGGTCAAGTAGATTTTAAAAAGCCCATCTCTTGTCACCTTTTCCCGATAAGGATTAAAGAGTACAGAGACTTTGATGCGGTCAACTACGAAGCTATAGAAATCTGTAAACCCGCTTGTTCTTGTGGAGAACAATTACAAGTGCCAGTCTATAGATTTTTGAAAGAACCACTTGTCAGAAAGTATGGTCAAGATTGGTACGAGCAAGTTTGTGAAGCAGATAATTTGTTGAAAAAGAGCTAAGCTAATTTTAACATTTATCAAGTTGTCAAAAAAATAATTTGTGATTTGACGTTCAATTTTTTTTTAAAAAAAGTCCGAAAAATCAAAAATTTTGAATCCCTTGATTAAGCCCAATTGTTTTGAAATCAAAAAACAGTCCGGGTGTTAAAAACTTGAAATTATTGTGAATAAAATTGAATTGCTTTAAATGTTTTTTTTTGAAACATTTGTTGTCGGCTAATTCAAATAATTGTCGTTTGCATAAACCAATGATGCTTTGAGTTTGGTCATTTTGGAGTAAATCCCAACAACTTTAAAAGTTAACCTGAAAGGTGGAGAAGGTGTTATCTTCTCTAGGAATTCCTTTCGCTAAATTGTAAAAATAGTAATGTCAGAAATTAAAGAACCTATACTAACTGAAAACCCCAACCGCTTTGTTTTATTCCCTATAGAACACGATGATATATGGCAATGGTACAAAAAGCAAGAGGCTAGTTTTTGGACAGCAGAGGAGATTGATTTGCACCAAGATTTAGTAGATTGGGAATCTAAACTTAGTGATGATGAGAAATATTTCATCAAGCACATTTTAGCATTTTTTGCAGCAAGCGACGGAATAGTAAATGAAAACTTAGCCGAGAATTTTGTGAATGAAGTTCAGTTCACAGAAGCCAAATTCTTTTACGGATTTCAAATAATGATGGAGAATATCCATTCAGAAACCTACTCTTTATTAATAGACACCTACATTAAGGACAAGCAAGAAAGAAACAAATTGTTTACAGCCATAGAACACTTTGATGCTATTAAAAAGAAAGCAGAGTGGGCTATAAAATGGATAGAAAGCGATTCATTCGCTGAGCGATTGGTCGCATTTGCGGCTGTAGAAGGGATTTTCTTTTCAGGTTCGTTTTGTTCAATATTTTGGTTGAAGAAAAGAGGTCTTATGCCAGGACTAACCTTTTCCAATGAGTTGATAAGTAGAGATGAAGGTCTGCATTGTGATTTTGCATGTCACTTACATAACAATCACTTAGTAAACAAAGTACCCAAAGAACGCATCAAAGAAATTATTATTGATGCATTAGATATAGAAAGAGAATTTATTACGGAATCCTTGCCAGTAAAATTAATTGGTATGAATTCCGATTTAATGACGAAATACCTTGAGTTTGTAACGGATCGTTTGCTCGTTGAGTTGGGTTGCGAAAAGATATATAACTCAGAAAACCCATTTGACTTTATGGAGATGATTTCCTTAGAAGGGAAAACCAATTTCTTTGAAAAAAGAGTGGGCGATTATCAAAAAGCAGGTGTTCTTAATGAAGGGAATGACCCCAAAGACACTTTCTCATTTGATGATGACTTTTAAAATAAGATTACTTAACGAGTAAAACAGTAAATTTATGTTTGTATTAAAAAGAGACGGTCGAAAAGAAGCAATCAAGTTCGACAAAATTACAGCCCGCATACAAAAGCTATGCTACGGCTTTAGTGAATT
This sequence comes from Flavobacteriales bacterium, assembly GCA_029248105.1. Lineage (NCBI taxonomy): Bacteria > Pseudomonadati > Bacteroidota > Flavobacteriia > Flavobacteriales > Flavobacteriales bacterium. Next base: position 117,634 of record JAQWJZ010000010.1, on the reverse strand, counting down.
AGTAGACCCAACCGCAGTAGCGATGAAAGTTATTGAAGGAATTTATGAAGGGGTAACTACTTCTGAACTTGATAATTTAGCAGCTGAGGTGTCGGCATCAATGACTACCCGTCACCCTGACTACGCTTTATTAGCATCTAGGATTTCAGTATCCAACCTTCACAAAGACACTAAGAAATCGTTTTCTGAAACGATGAAGGATTTATATGATTACGTCAATCCTAAGACTGGTAAAAAAGCACCACTTATTGCTGATGATGTAATAAAAATCATCAAGAAAAATGCTGAACTTCTCGATTCTACTATCATCTACGATAGAGACTTTGGATACGACTATTTCGGATTCAAAACATTAGAACGTTCTTACCTACTTCGTCTCAACGGTAAGATCGCAGAGCGTCCGCAACACATGTTAATGCGTGTGGCAATCGGTATTCACAAAGAAGACATACAATCAGCTATCGAAACATACGAGCTGATGTCACAAAAATATTTTACTCACGCTACACCAACATTATTTAACGCTGGTACACCTAAACCACAAATGTCGTCTTGCTTTTTATTGACAATGAAAGACGATAGTATTGACGGTATATATGATACCCTTAAGCAATGCGCTAAGATATCTCAGTCTGCTGGTGGTATTGGTCTTAGCATTCATAATGTAAGGGCTACAGGCTCGTATATAAGAGGAACTAACGGCACTTCTAATGGTATTGTTCCAATGCTTAGAGTGTTCAACGATACAGCGCGTTATGTTGACCAAGGTGGTGGTAAAAGAAAAGGTTCTTTTGCAATCTATCTAGAGCCATGGCATGCTGACGTCTTTGACTTCTTAGACCTTAGAAAAAATCACGGTAAAGAAGAGATGCGTGCCAGAGATTTATTCTTTGCTTTATGGACACCTGACTTATTTATGCAACGTGTAAAAGAAGATGGTGAGTGGACTCTAATGTGTCCTAACGAGTGCCCAGGATTAGCCGACACTTATGGCAAAGATTTTGAAAAACTCTACAAAAAATACGAGAAAGCAGGAAAAGGAAGAAAGACTATCCGTGCTCGTGAGCTTTGGGAAAAAGTGGTAGAATCTCAAGTAGAAACAGGGACACCATACATCTTATACAAAGACGCATGTAACGAAAAATCGAATCAGAAAAATTTAGGTACTATTCGTTCATCTAACTTATGTACAGAAATTATTGAATATACAGCACCCGACGAGGTAGCAGTATGTAATTTGGCTTCTATTGCTTTGCCAATGTATATCAATGAGGAGACGAATACGTTTGATCACGAGAAATTATATAACATTACTCGAGTGATAACCAAAAACCTTAATAAGGTTATCGATAGAAACTATTATCCTGTTGCAGAGGCTAAAAATTCTAATATGCGCCACAGACCAGTAGGTTTGGGAGTGCAAGGATTAGCCGATACGTTCATCAAACTTCGTTTACCATTTGACTCTGACGAGGCCAAAGCTCTGAATGAAGAAATATTTGAAACTATCTATTTTGCAGCTCTTACATCTTCTATGGAAACAGCCAAAGAAGAAGGGGCTTATCAAACCTATGAAGGCTCTCCAATTTCTCAAGGTTTGTTCCAGCACAACTTGTGGGGTAAGAAAGATGAAGAGTTGAGCGGAAGATGGGCTTGGGGTGAACTAAGAAATCAAATAAAAGAAAATGGTGTGCGTAATAGTTTATTACTTGCACCAATGCCAACAGCTTCTACATCTCAAATTTTAGGTAACAACGAATGCTTTGAGCCTTATACTTCAAACATATACACGCGTCGTGTACTTTCGGGAGAGTTTGTGGTCGTTAATAAGCATTTACTTTTAGACCTAGTGAAGTTAGGTTTATGGAATGATGAGATGAAAAATGAAATCATTAAGGCTAATGGTTCTATCCAAGGCATCGATTCTATCCCTGAAAATATCAAAGCGATATACAAAACAGTATGGGAAATTAAGATGAAAGATATTATTGATATGTCTGCCGATAGAGGTCACTTTATTGATCAATCACAATCATTGAACCTGTTTATCGATCAACCTAATATGGGTAAGATAACGTCTATGCACTTCTATGCATGGGAAAAGGGATTAAAGACTGGTATGTATTATTTACGAACTAAGGCTGCCACACAAGCTATTCAGTTTACGGTACAAAAACAAGCTAAGTCACAATTAGAGCCAGTAGTTGCTGGCAAAGAAGAATACACAGCTGAGGAAGCAATAGCATGTTCTATTGACAACCCTGATGATTGTATTGCCTGCGGTTCATAAACGAATCCAAGCTAACCAAAAAAAAAGCTCGCGAATAGCGAGCTTTTTTTGTATCTGAGTTTTTAGATTATTATACAAAAGCGTTTTCTCCAGTAATATCTAAACCTGTAATAAGTAAATGAATATCATGAGTACCTTCATAAGTCACTACTGACTCTAAATTCATCATGTGTCGCATAATGGGGTATTCGCCAGTAATTCCCATGCCACCAAGCATTTGTCTAGCATCTCTAGCTATTTTCAAAGCCATATCCACATTGTTTCTCTTGCACATAGATATCTGTGCTGATGTTGCTCTTCCTTCGTTTCTAAGGACTCCTAATCGCCAAGTAATAAATTGAGCTTTGGTAATCTCAGTTATCATTTCAGCTAATTTTTTCTGTTGAAGTTGGAAGCCTGCAATAGGTTTGCCAAACTGAATACGTTGCTTTGAGTATCTTAAAGCAGTATCGTAGCAATCCATAGCAGCACCAATTGTACCCCAAGCGATACCATATCTTGCCGAGTCTAAGCATCCAAGAGGCGCACCTAAACCGTCTTTATTAGGCAATAGGTTTTCCTTAGGTACTTTAACATTATCGAACACTAACTCACCTGTTGCCGATGCTCTCAAGCTCCACTTGTTATGTGTCTCGGGAGTTGTAAACCCTTCCATACCTCTTTCTACAATTAAGCCCTTAATACGACCCTCTTCATTCTTTGCCCAAACAATTGCAATGTCTGCAAATGGAGAGTTAGAAATCCAAAGTTTAGCGCCATTAAGCAAGTAATGGTCACCCATATCTTTAAAATTAGTGACCATGCCACCAGGGTTAGATCCAAAGTCTGGCTCTGTAAGACCAAAACAACCGACCATTTCGCCACTCGCTAATTTAGGCAGGAAACGTTGACGCTGTTCTTCATTACCGTATTTGAATATAGGATACATTACTAATGAAGATTGTACCGAGGCAGTAGAGCGAATACCACTATCACCCCTTTCCAACTCTTGCATTATAAGCCCATAGGAAATTTGATCTAAACCAGCACCACCATATTCTACAGGAATATAAGGACCAAAGGCACCTATTTCTGCTAAACCACCAATTAGGTGATTAGGGAATTCCGCTTTTTGACAGCTATCTTCGATAATAGGAGAGACCTCTCTTTTTACCCAATCTCTTGCGGCATCACGAACTAATTTATGTTCGTCACTTAAGAGTTCATCTAACTGAAAATAATCCGGCGCTTGAAATAAATCTGTTGACATAAGTATATTAATTAAGTGGTGACAAAATTATTGAATAATTTATGATTATTGACTAAATTGCGTGAAAATCAATATATATGAGGTCATTTCTTTTTTTTGTTCTAGCAATTGCGGTGTCTTTTACATCTTGTAAAAAGGAAGAGATTCCAACACCTATTGATCCTGTTGATCCTATTGACCCACAAGTTGAAACTTATTCAAGCATTAAAAGTATATTTGAGTCTAATTGTCTGGGCTGTCATTCCCCAAGTCAGAATGCGTATATTTCTGATTTTACAAACTATTCTTCTATTCAAGTTTACTTGGATAATACCGATAATACAATGATAGATAGGCTTAATTCTGATGATGAGTTTTACCGCATGCCGCCTTCAGGAAACCTTTTACAAACAGATAAGCAAAAATTGATCGATTGGATCAACAGTGGATATGAAGAATAAATGGATTTAATAGCTCACTTTAATCCTATATCATCTACCCAATGGGTGTTTTTATCACTTATACTGATATTATTTTATATCGCTTTTTTAAAATTTAATTATACGACTCAATTCTCATTGATTCTAAAATCATCGTTTAGTCAAAAATATTCTAATCAATTTTTAAGGGAAGAATCCAATTCAAGTAATAAGTTGCATCTTTTGCCTGTTTTTATTTTATCTTTTACCCTTTTTCTTTCATATCAAAACCCTACGATGGGTTATTATGCTAACCTAATATTTTGGGTAGGCTTATTCTTTATTGCAAAATATTTCTGTCTTATCTTCCTAGGTTTTATTTTCGAAAAAAACTATTTATTCGAAGAGGTTATTTTTCAATCTTTTCTCTATGAGAAAGTAGTGGGCGTAGTGCTTTTCCCTTTCACATTAATCTTGTTTTATGGTCCTTTTCAGCAGGAATTTATATTTAGGTTCATCACTATTTTTCTGCTACTTGCGTTGCTATACAAATGGTTAAGAATGCTCTTTTTAAGTTTTTTTAATAGTTCTCTTCCTAAAAGTCACATAATTATATATCTTTGCACATTCGAAATTTTGCCAATAATAATTATAGTGAAACACCTTTATTAAGTTGTTTTTGGCCTAATGTGGAACATTAAACAAACTGTCTTTTGAAAGAGAATAAAGTAAAGACTATTTTGGTCTCTCAGCCCAAACCCGAATCTGACAAGTCGCCCTATTTTAGTTTGGCAAAGAAATGTAATGTGAAGATTGATTTCAGACCATTCATACATGTTGAGGGTTTAACAGCCAAAGAATTCCGTCAACAAAAAATAAGTATACTAAGTCATAATGCGGTAATATTCACAAGCAAAAACTCTATGGATCATTTTTTCCGTATGTGTGAAGCAACGCGTATTACTGTTCCTGAAGACATGAAATATTTTTGTGTTTCAGAGGCCATAGCATACTACCTCCAAAAATACATAACTTACAGAAAACGTAAGGTGTTCATTGGAAGACAGAAGATAGAAGATTTATTACCTGTTCTTAAGAAAAATAAAGACAGCAAATTTTTATTGCCCTGTTCTGATATATTGAAAGATAGCATACCTGAGTTTTTAGCTAAAAGCGGCTTTGACTTCACTAAAGCAGTAATGTATAAAACGGTATGTAGTGATCTTTCAGATTTAGAAAATGTATTTTATGATATACTAGTGTTTTATTCTCCTTCAGGGATAAAGTCTTTGTATCAGAATTACCCCAATTACAAGCAAAACGACACACGAATTGCTGCATTTGGTCCAACCACCTCAAAGGCTGTTGCCGATGCTGGACTTAAATTGAATATAAAAGCTCCTAGCCCAGAAAACCCATCTATGACTATGGCGCTAGAACAATATATTAAACAGGTTAATAAGCGTTAATTTAACCTTTCATTCGTATGGCCTCACATCGTTTCTCAAAAGTAGATAGGCTTTGCAGTTCACGACGAATTGAATCTCTTTTTTTGGAGGGTGAACGTTTTTATGAATTCCCTTTCAAAGCAATATGGCATGAAGATAACACCTTAGACACCCCACTCAGGGTTGCTATAAGTGTTCCTAAAAAAAGGCTCCCTAAAGCCAGCCAAAGAAATCATGTTAAACGATTGATAAGAGAAGCATACCGTACACAAAAATCCACACTATTAAATTCTCTAGAACAAAACAATAAGACTATCAATTTAATGTTAGTATATACGTTGCCAAGCATTTTATCCTTTGCTGAAATTGAAGATAAAATAAGTGTAACTTTACAACGTTTAGCAGATGAAGTATGAACCGACTATTTTCAGTGTTGCTGCAAGGTTTAATTTTGTTTTATAAAGGAGCGATATCTCCTTTGTTTTCTCCCAGATGTAGATACACTCCTAGTTGTTCTGAATATGGACTTCAAGCAATTAAGAAACATGGGCCTTACAAAGGCTTATGGTTAACCATTAAGCGAATTTCGACATGTCACCCTTGGGGAGGTCATGGGCATGATCCTGTTCCTTAATACTCAAATTTGAAAATGAAAAAAATTAAAAAATACACACTCATACTAAGCTTATTCTTAGCAAGTATTCTTTCGTTAGGCTTTGTAGATAACTTTTTTGAGATTTCTAAAAACCTTGACATTTTTAGTTCCCTTTACAAAGAGTTAAATATCTTTTATGTTGATGAAACTGACCCAGGTGAATTAATGAAAACAGGTATAGATGCTATGTTAGAATCTTTGGATCCTTACACCACATATATTCCTGAGTCAGAAAAAGAAGATTTTGAATTTATGACCACAGGTCAGTATGGCGGTATAGGAGCTGTTATTTCTAAGAATGGAGATTGGGTTTATGTTAGTGAGCCCTATGAAGGTTTTCCTGCAGATAAAGCAGGGCTTATTGCAGGGGATAAATTTCTTAAAATAGCAGGAGAAACAGTAGAAGGTAAATCCACTTCAGATGTTAGTAAAGTATTAAAAGGAGAGCCTAACACAGCGGTCAAAGTACTCATTGAACGTGAAGGTATAGACAAACCGTTTGAGGTAGAAATAATTAGGGAAGAAATAAAGCTTAATTCAGTGCCATATTATGGATTAATTTCTGACAGTATAGGTTACATAAAAACCCGTTCATTTACCCGTAACATTTCAAAAGAAGTGATTGATGCTTATGAAGAAATGAATGCAAATGATGAACTTAAAGGACTCGTTTTAGATTTAAGAGGTAATCCTGGAGGGCTTTTAAATGAGGCTATCAGTATGGCTAATATTTTTATTGATAGAGGTCAAGAAATCGTTTTTACTAAAGGTAAAATTAAAGATTGGGACAAAAGCTATAAAGCTAGAAATGAGGCTGTTGATACAGAAATACCTCTAGTTGTATTAATAAATAGAAGTTCAGCTTCAGCATCAGAGATTGTTTCGGGAGCTGTTCAAGATTTCGATAGAGGCGTTGTGATAGGCCAACGTAGCTTTGGTAAGGGGCTTGTTCAGCAAACCAGAAAATTGAGTTATAACGCTCAACTGAAAGTAACGACAGCAAAATATTATATTCCTAGTGGTAGATGTATTCAGGCCCTAGATTATTCTAATAGAGATGAAGATGGGAGTGTAGGTAAAGTGCCAGACAGCTTAAGAACAGAATTTAAAACACTTGTCAATGAGCGTTCAGTTTTTGATGGCGGAGGAATTACCCCAGATATTTCCATAGAGCCACAAAAGTTTAGTAACATCTTAAGAAGTCTAGTATCTAAACGCCACATATTCAATTTTGCTAACGAGTTTAGAAGAAACAACGATAGCATTAATGACGCTAAGTCTTTTGTCATTAAAGATGATGTTTATGACCAATTCAAACAGTATCTCAATGATAAAGAATATGAGTATGAAACAAACACAGAAAAAGCGATCAAAAAATTAGAGAAAGACGCTGAGGGAGAAAAGTATCTTGCTGATTTAAAAGAGCACTTAGAATCGATAAGCTCAAAAATGGAAGAGAGTAAAAACAACGATATCGAAAGATTTAAGTCTGAGATAAGTGAACTTTTAGAGATGGAGATAGCAACTCGTTATTTTTACCAAAAAGGAAAAATTGAGACAACGATAAAGCATGACGAAGAAATTGCTAAAGCCATAGAGGTTTTAAATGACATCGATGTTTACAGCGCAATACTTCGTGGCGATAGCATTCAGTAATGAAACTTAAAGGGATAGTATTAATAACCTTAGCGTTTTTTGCTCCTATATCTATTTTTCTAACAGATTTGGGAGTATTCTCTTTAGCAGCTATTTGGTTGTTTGAGGGGCGTTTTTCTGATAAATGGAAAAAGATAACAGCTAGCCCTTGGATATCGTCATTACTTTTATTGATGTTTGTATATATCTTGGGATTACTATGGGGAACTAACCACAATAATGCAGCTTGGTTATTTCAAAAAAGCGCATTATTATTATTATTACCTATTTTGTACACTCTTGATTTTACTCAGAAAGAGGTTAGGTTTTCTCTTTTTGCCTTTCTTTCTGCAACATCACTTTCTGCAATCCTTGCTCTGATGATAAATATGGGGTGGATAAAACACCTTTTTAAGTATTCTTCTTTTTTTACTAAAAACTGGAATAACCCTGCATTTATGACATATACTGACCACAATGTATATTTAGCCTTTGCTATTCTGGTTTCATTTTTTCTGTTGTATAATGGATACAAAAACAAAAAGCTGAGAATAATATTGATATCTATTACAATCTTACATATACTAAGTCTTTATACTGAAAATGGGAGGTCTGGACAAGTAGCTTTCATACTCTTATTCTTATCATTTTCTCTTCTCGCATTTTGGAATAAAAAACGATTTTTGTTTTTGTCAATACTTGTTCTTCTAGGTATAAATTTTTCAGCTTATTTTTTATCATCTAATTTTAATAGTAGGATAAATAGTGCTCAAACTCAAGTAAGCGATTTAGATGTACATAAGGCTAATAATTTAAACACACGTTATTACCTTTTAAATTATTCGCTTGATAAAATAAAAGAAAAGCCAATATTAGGCTATGGAACCGGAAGCTTTGTAGAGGAGTTTTCTTCTATTAGTGAGCACGCTAATAGAATTCTTGCTGATGAGCACAAGACACCTCATAACAATTACCTTTTCATTTGGTTTGAGATTGGTCTTATAGGCTTATTAGTGTTTTTATCGATTTTCTTTTTTCAGTTAAAAGCCTACAAGTCCTTAAATCAAGGATACTTTAGAATGATTTTCCCTTTTGTCTTTTTGGTAATAATGTTATCTGACTCCTATTTTCAAAATCACAATACAGCTGTTTTATATTGTTATCTTTCTTTTGTTTTTTCCTTTTACTCTTTCAAGTAAACACGTTTAATCCTTCTGTTAAGAGTGGCCATAATTTCGTAAGGGATAGTATCTAGGTCGTTAGCTAATTTAGACACGCTATATTTTGGACTAAAAATAGTAACCGTTTCACCTTCTTTTGCATTTACATTAGAAATATCAGCAATAAAGCTATCCATACTAATATCACCGATTATTCTACATGCAGTATCCTTAATAAAAACTTGCCCATTTTGATTTCCTAGTTTGCGATTCAGTCCATCAGCATACCCTACCGGAATAATTGCAATGTGCATATCTTTTTCTGCAATAAATGAACTTTGATATCCTACACTTTGTCCTTTTTCAATAAATCTTATTTGACTGACCACACTTTTTAAGCTAAATATTTGTGTCAGATTAGGGTGTTCTAAGCCACCATATAAAGCAATTCCCATTCTTACCCATTCGTTAGAATTAGTGCTAAAACGGATTGCACCATTACTATTCATTATATGCGACGGTATGTTTTTACCTAAAGCACTTTCTAAGTCTTGACAGATGGTGTTAAATATATCCATCTGCTTTTTACTAGATTCATCTTTAGAGAGATCATTAGAAGATGATAAATGCGAACAGACACTTTCTATGTGAAGCTGGGGGTTTTTGTTAAGTTTATAGATTAGATCGTTTAAATCACTTTTATCAAAACCGTACCTATTCATTCCTGTGTTGAACTTTATATGAACAGAAATTTTGTCCTTACAGTTTGCATATAAGTCAAGAAGTCTGTGGTTGAATAAAACAGGCTCTAATTTATATTTTATGATAGTATCTAAGCTTTTAAAGCCAGGGTTAGCTACAATTATAGGTTTTGTTATTCCTTCTTTTCTTAGCTGTACGCCTTCTTCAAAGTCTGCTACCCAAAAAGCATAAACACCTAATTTCTCAAGATGTTTTGAAATTTCTATATCACCCAAGCCATATGCAAAAGCTTTAACCACAGCAATGGTTTTTACGCCATCAGATAGTTTACTTTTAAGAAAGTTAAAGTTATCCTCAAGGGTGTTGAGGTTGATATGCAATATGGTTTCGTGGGTATTGGCCATTATTTACTAAAACAATTTCTGCAACGTGCTTCGTACTCGTTCTTTTCTCCTAATAATATTTGTTCCCCTTTATCAACTATTCTGTACGAATAATTGGCTAAATCGCCACATTGAATACATATCGCTCGTACTTTAGTTACGTCTTCGGCAATAGACATTAGCTGAGGAATGGGCTCAAAAGGATTTCCTTCATAGTCCATGTCTAAAGCTGCGATGATTACACGTATTCCTTGATTTGCTAATCGGTTACATACATCAACTAAGTTGTTATTGAAAAATTGTGCTTCATCAATCCCTACAACTTCTTTATCCTTACATAACTCCATAATATCATTAGCATCGGCAACAGCAACACAATCAATCGCTCTCATATTATGAGATACCACTTTATCTTTATCGTACCTGTCTTCAATAGATGGTTTACAGATTATAACATTCTGTTTTGCTATTTTAGCACGCCCAAGTCTTCGTATTAATTCTTCTGTTTTTCCTGAGAACATAGAACCACAAATGACCTCAATACTTCCTTTTCTAATTTTATTCTTTTCTAAAAACATTCGATTAACTTTGTAAACAAATGTAAGCATTGATTTACATCTATACTATGAGAAATTATTTTCTTCTTATTCTTTTCGCTTTTAGCAGTACTTTTTCTGCGTATTCACAGGCAGATTCTTCTCGAGTAAACCCCTATCGGTTAGGTATTGTTTTAGCTAGTGGCGCCTCTGTTTTGGGCGGATCTTATATTTATGTGCAAAATTCTTGGTGGAGTGATCAGTCTACTGCCTTTCACTTTGACGATGGTACTGACCTTAGGTATGCTAAAAATATTGATAAAGGGGGTCATTTTTTTGGGGGTGTTCTTGTGGCAGATTTTTTTCATTCCAACCTTAAGTGGGCGGGTTTAAACGAAAAGAAATCGTATTTGTATGGTGCGGCTATGGGTTCATTTATTCAATTGGCTATTGAGATGAAAGATGCCTATGCTCCATATTGGGGTTTTAGTCTGTGGGATTTTGGTACGGGCTCACTAGGGGCTTTAGTGCCTGTTGCTGAAAGGTATTGGAAGCCCATGAAATACATAGATTTTAAGATGAGTTATTATAAAAGGAGTAATCATTATTGGGATTTGGGGATAGAACAAAAACCATGGGCACCACCACATCCGCACGCTTATCAAGACGACTATGTAAACCAAACTTATTGGATGACGGTATATCCACTAAAAGATAAAAATATTGATGTCGGTATATCTGTTGGGTTTGGACTAGATGATACCCAATACCTTACGCCTGGTAAAACAAAAGTTGGTGGAAATAATGAAATATACATTGCTTTAGATTATGATTTAAAGCAAGTCCTAAAAAGATGGGATACACCAACAGCAAAAAAGGTAAAACATTGGCTTAATTATATAAAAGTACCTGCTCCAGCGCTGTTAATCAGTCCAGAGATGGAGTTTTACCCTATTTTCTTTTAAATTTGTGTAATGGCAAAATTGTTTGTAGTCCCAACACCTATTGGAAATTTAGAAGACTTTACCTTCAGAGCAGTTCGTATCTTAGAAGAATCAAATCTCATATTAGCTGAGGACACACGTACTAGCGCTAAATTAATGGCCCATTACAATATTTCTACTCCTATGCGTTCTCACCATATGCATAATGAACACAAAACGGTTGAGAAATGGGTAGGTGAAATTCTTAATGGGAATACGATTGCTTTGATTACCGATGCAGGGACACCTGCTATTTCAGACCCTGGTTTTTTACTAGTAAGGGAGTGTATTAAAAACGATATAGAGATCGATTGTTTGCCTGGCGCTACTGCTTTTGTTCCCGCTTTAGTAAATTCTGGATTGCCTTGCGATAAGTTTACTTTCGAAGGGTTTTTACCTCAAAAGAAAGGTAGGCAAACACGATTAAAAGCTTTGGCAGAAGAAACAAAAACTATGGTCTTTTATGAGTCGCCTTACAGAGTTAAAAAAACTCTTGAGCAATTTATAGAATATATGGGAGAAGATAGGCAGGTTTCTGTCTCAAGAGAAATTAGCAAGAAATTTGAAGAAACAGTTCGAGGAAGTGTTTCTGATGTGTTGGCTCACTTCGATGCCAAAGAACCTAAAGGAGAGTTTGTGATTGTATTGGAAGGATTAAAATGATGGAGATAAAAAAACAAGAATTTACTAAACCACTTACTATTGCTGGTCCTTGTAGTGCTGAAAGCCAAGAGCAACTTTTAACGACAGCCCAAGGATTAGAAGGAAAAGCGACAATTTTTAGAGCAGGCGTATGGAAACCTCGTACTCGACCTAATTCATTTGAAGGTGTAGGAGAAAAGGCTTTAGAATGGTTGAAAGTTATTAAGCAGAAAACGTCATTAAAAGTAGCTACGGAAGTTGCTAACGCTCAACACGTAGAAGCCTGTTTAAAAGCCGATATAGACGTATTGTGGTTGGGAGCAAGAACTACAGTAAATCCTTTTTACGTTCAAGAGATTGCCGAGTCTTTGAGAGGTGTTGACATAAATGTGATGGTTAAAAATCCATTACACCCAGAGTTGAGTTTATGGATGGGGGCAATTGAACGACTTAATCAAGTTGGAGTGACTCAATTATCGGCTATTCATCGTGGTTTTTTCACTTTAGAGAAATCAGCATTTAGGAATGAGCCGAAATGGGAAATCCCCATTAAACTTAAGCGTTTAATTCCTGATTTACCTATTATCTGCGACCCCAGTCACATATCAGGAACACCACAAATGTTGGGCGAAGTATCTCAAACAGCGATGGACTTAAACATGGATGGACTCATGATAGAAACACATCACAATCCTTCTGTAGCTCTTAGCGATGCACAACAACAAATTACACCTGTGGAATTAGGTCTTTTGTTAGACAATCTAATTTTACGAACTTCAACGAATACAAATACAGAGTTTAGGACATTACTAAACAAATTACGTTTGGAAATAGACTCTATCGATAAAAAGTTGGTTGACATTGTTGGTCAGCGAACAGAGATAGTTAGGGAGATAGGTCGCTACAAAAAAGAAAATGCGGTTACTATTCTTCAGATAGAACGTTGGTTTGAAATACTTAAATCAAGAAAAGATTGGGGCGAAGGCAGCAATTTAGACCCTCAGATGATTGGCGAATTGTTTGAGCTTATCCATAAGCACTCTGTACTTACTCAAACACATATTTTAAGTAAGTAATATGGAAAACTTATGGACGTTAAAACCTATTCCTGATACCAAGGTAGTTTCTTCCCTCCAAGAGAGCTTAGGTGTTGCGCCTATCATTGCTACTTTACTTGCGCAAAGGGGAATTAATACTTTCGAAGAGGCTAAACAATTTTTTAGACCCCAATTATCAGACCTTAATGATCCTTTTTTAATGAAGGATATGGATTTGGCTGTTAACAGGTTGCACACTGCTATCAGCGGTAATGAAAAAGTTCTAGTCTATGGCGATTACGATGTCGATGGAACTACTGCCGTATCTTTAATGTATCTTTTTTTAAAGAACAAATGCTCTCATGTAGAGTATTATATACCTGATAGATACGAAGAAGGTTATGGCGTTTCTTATAAAGGAATTGATTATGCTAAAAGCAATGGATTTACTTTGATTGTATGCTTAGACTGCGGTATTAAAGCCGTTGAAAAAGTGGCATACGCCAAAGATCAAGGCATAGATTTTATAATATGTGATCACCATAGACCAGGTGAAAAACTACCCTCGGCAGTAGCTGTTTTAGATCCTAAAAGAATGGATTGCAATTATCCTTTTAAAGAACTGTGTGGATGTGGAGTAGGATTTAAATTAGCACAAGCATATCATCAGTATTTCAATTTACCGTTTGAAGTCCTTATACCATTATTGGATTTAGTGGTGGTAAGTATTGCGGCTGATATAGTTCCTATCATTGATGAGAACAGAGTGTTAGCGTTTTACGGTTTACAACAACTTAATTCTAACCCAAGAATTGGACTTAAAGCCTTAATGACTGTTGCTAACAGAAAAGAGATATTCAATATTTCCGATGTTGTATTTGGTTTGGCACCAAGAATCAATGCTGCCGGTAGAATAGAACATGGAAATAAAGCTGTTGAATTGTTAGTACAAGAAGACTTTTCACAAGCAAAAGTAAAGGCAGAATATATTGATAAGCATAATTTAACTCGAAAAGAACTAGACCAAAACATAACAAAAGAAGCCTTAGAAAAGATTGTTCCTAATGCAAAAACAACTGTTGTTTTTAGTGAAAAATGGCATAAAGGAGTCGTAGGCATTGTAGCTTCTCGACTGATAGAAACTCATTATAGACCAACGATTGTCTTGACTGAAAGTCATGGTAAGCTTACTGGTTCAGCTCGTTCGGTAAGTGGATTTGATGTATATAATGCTATTGATTCTTGTTCCAATTTATTGGAACAGTTTGGTGGGCATAAGTATGCTGCCGGATTAACGTTAAAAAAAGAAAATCTGGAGGCCTTTATTAAGCAATTTGAACAGGTTGTTAGCGAAACTATAACCTCGGAGATGCTAACACCAAAGATCAGTATAGATCTCGAAATGTCTATTGCTGACATTAATAAGAAAACCTTCCGAATAATTGAACAAATGGCACCATTTGGACCTGCTAATAGTAGGCCTGTTTTTATGGTAAAAGGAATGATTGACAATGGCACTGGACGATTGATAGGTCAAGAAAAAAACCACCTTAAACTAGCTTTAACAGATTCGGATAATTCAAAAACTTTAGATGGAATTGGTTTTGGTATGTCTGATCGCTTTCCTATGGTTCAGGATAAGCAGAGTTTTGATGTTTGCTTTGTTATGGATTTAAACGAATGGAACGGTACAACAAACTTGCAGTTAAGGATAAAAGACCTTAGAAAAGACACTTTATCCTAGTACAATTCTACCTAGTTTTGCAGAGATTTCTCTTTTAATTGTTAGCATGTCGTTAATTTCTACGAGTAGCTTTTCATCATTCTCACTACCATTTGCTAGTTCAGTGGTTTTAACTTCAATGCGCTCAACAATTTTGGCTATTTTAAGAGAATAAATGGCCGTATCAACCGCTTTCTTTAACTGCATTTCTTCGGTTTCAGTATAAATGCCATGCTCTTTCCATTTTTGGCTTATAGCATGTTCATTGCTAATAATATCAACAGCAACTTGAGAAATCTCAGGGTCTTTATGTTGAGTAAAGTACTCTTCTGTTAGCAGCTCACCCTGGCTAAGAGCTTCTTCGAAGGTATTAAAAATCAAGCTGTAATTCGGATTTGAAAAAACCTTTTGATTTCTAAATTCTGAAATGATATAGTGAACAACATATACTTTATTCTCTTCGCTATTATTATCCGTGTTTTCGAAGTTTAAAAAGTAATGGCCGTACTGTAACATAAATCGGATAATATCTTTCTCTTGAAACTCAGACTTGGCCTTATCTTTAGTAACAGTTTGTGTTTGCTCAATCTTTTTAGCAGTTTGCCTTTCTGCTTTTTTTACAGGCTTGGTCTTATGGATTAATTCATGGACTTTGTTTTCTAGCTCTGCTTTTCCTACCTCTAATAACTTGCTGCACTTATCAATATAAACTTCACGTGTAATACCATCTGGTATTAGGGCTATTGACAGCATAATATTGTTTATGAGGCTTACCTTTTTTATAGGGTCATTTTTGCTTTTTTCGTCTAATAGGGCAATTTTAAATTCTACAAAGTCTTTAGAGTTTTTGTTGATGAAATGAGTTAATCCCTCGCCACCGAATTTTTTAGCATAGCTGTCTGGGTCTTCACCTTCAGGTAAAAGAGCTATTTTGACAGTCATGCTTTCAGCAAGGATAAGGTCAATAGCTTTTGTGGCGGCCTTAATCCCTGCGTTATCTGAGTCGAATAGTAGTGTAATGTTTTTGGTGTATCGCCCTATTAGTTTAATTTGTTCTGTGCCCAGTGCTGTTCCAGAAGATGCAACGACATTTTCAATACCTGACTGATGCATGGATATAACATCTGTATATCCTTCAACAATTAAGCAGTTGTCATTTTTTACTATGGCCGATTTAGAGAAGTATATCCCATACAAGACTTTACTCTTGTGATAGATTTCACTTTCTGGCGAGTTGAGGTACTTTGCTTTATCGTCTTTTTTTAATGTCCTTCCTCCAAAACCTACAATTCGACCCGAGATACTATGAATAGGAAATATTATACGACCTTTAAACCGATCGAATGCCTTATCATCTTTAAATATGCTAAGGCCTGTTTTTTCTAAAAACTCTTTTTTGTAAGAGGCTTCTAATGCAGACTTTGTAAACGCATCCCAATTATCGGGGTTATAGCCTAATTGAAATTTATCAATCATTTCCACTGAAACATCTCTTTCCTTAAAATAGCTCAAGCCAACCGCTTTGCCTTCAATAGATTTATTTAAACTATCTTGAAAGTAGTCTTTAGCGTATGAGTTAACGATAAATAAACTTTCTCTTGCGTTGGCTTTCTCTATTTGTTCTGGCGTTTGTTCCTCTTCTTGAACTTCAATATTGTACTTTTTGGCAAGGTACTTCAGCGCTTCTGGATAGCTTAGCTGATCAATCTCCATTACAAAGTTTACAGCATGTCCGCCTTTACCACATCCAAAACATTTATAAATGCCTTTTGTTGGTGAAACCGTAAAAGAAGGGGTTTTTTCATCGTGAAAGGGGCAGTTCCCAAGCATATTTGCTCCTCTTTTTTTGAGGGTAACAAAATCTCCAACAACCTCTTCTATTCGAGCGGTTTCAAAAATGGTATCTATGGTTTCCTTTGGAATCATTTCTTTCTTTCGATGACGAAATTTACTAAAAGTTCTAGAGACTTTCGGCTTTCATTGTCATCAAAAGTTTTCAACACTTGTAGAGCTTCCTTTTGGTAGGATTTCATTTTGTCAATAGTATAATCAATCCCTCCACTTCTTTTAACTATATCTAATACTTCAGCGACACGCTCACTATTAGTATTGTGATTCTTTACGGTTTGAATTATATATTTCTTTTGCTTTTTGTCACTATTCTTTAAGGTATAAATCAAAGGTAAGGTCATCTTTTGTTCTTTGATATCAATACCTGTTGGCTTCCCGATAAGATCTTCGTTGTAGTAATCAAATAAATCGTCCTTCATTTGAAAAGCAATGCCGATGAGTTCTCCAAATTTTCGCATACGTTCAACGGTTTCTTTATCTTGATTAGCAGCGACGGCACCACAAGCACAACATGCAGCGATGAGTGTCGCCGTTTTTTGTCTAATAATTTCAAAGTAAACGTCTTCTTCAATATCAAGTTTACGAGCTTTTTCGATTTGTAAAAGCTCTCCTTCACTCATTTCTTTTACTGCCTTCGATACAATTTGAAGTAAATCGTACTCTTGGTTTTCTAATGACATTAACAGCCCTTGAGATAGGAGATAATCCCCAACAAGTACGGCAATTTTGTTTTTCCAAAGTGCATTGATGGAGAAAAATCCTCTTCGCATATTAGCGTCGTCAATGACGTCATCGTGTACTAATGTTGCGGTATGTAGAAGTTCAATAAGGGATGCAGCTCTAAAACTACTTTCGTTGACATCACCAAAAAGCTTACCGCTTAAAAAAACAAACATGGGGCGCATCTGTTTCCCTTTCCGTTTTACGATATAGTGTAAGATTTTATCTAAAAGAGGAACATTGCTATTCAGGGAGCTTTTAAATTTCTTTTCAAACAAGAGCATCTCTTGCTGAATGGGTTTTTTAATCTCTCTTATAGTATTCATTTACTGTTTTTAGAGGAGGTACAAAGATACTAGGATTTTACGAGTTTATTAGCCAATTGACCGCATGCTGCATCTATGTCTTTGCCTCGACTTCTTCTCACATTTACAATGAGATTTTTACTCTCTAGATAATTTACAAAAGCATCTACCTTTTCTCTTTTAGCTTGTTGAAATTCGCCATCGTCTATGGGGTTATATTCTATGATATTAATTTTACATGGAGTTATTTTGGCAAATTCGGCAAGCTCTTGGGCGTCACTAAGCTCATCATTAAAGTTTTTGAAAATGATGTATTCGTAAGTGACTCGTGTTTCTGTTTTTTGGTAAAAATAAATGATGGCTTCTTTAAGGGCATCTAGTGAGTTTTGTTCATTGATGGGCATAATATAATCTCGCTTTTCATCGTTGGCAGCGTGCAAAGATAGTGCGAGGTTGAATTTTACCTCATCATCACCTAGCTTTTTAATCAGTTTTGCTATTCCAGCCGTTGAAACGGTAATTCGCTTTGGCGACATTGCAAGCCCATCTGTGGAGGTGATTTTTTCAATAGATTCTAAAACATTCCTATAATTCAATAGGGGCTCTCCCATACCCATGTAAACGATGTTACTTAACCTTTGGTTATAGTTGTTGAGAGCCTGTTGGTTTAACATAAAAACTTGGTCGTAAATTTCATCGGCATTTAAATTCCTCAATCGATCTAATTTTCCAGTAGCGCAAAATTTACATGTTAAACTACAACCTACCTGCGAGGAGATACAAGCGGTCATCCTACTTTTTGTTGGGATTAGCACTCCCTCAACATTGTTATTGTCGTATAAGCCAAAAGCAGATTTTATAGTACGATCCTCACTTTTTTGAGATTCTGTAATCTTTGCATGTTGAATTACAAAATGGTTATCTAATAATTGTATGGTCTCTTTGGAAACATTACGCATTTCTTCAAATGAAGAAACAGATTTTTTCCATAGCCATTCATAAACCTGTTTTGCTCTGAAAGTAGGCTTATTATTTTGTTCGAAAAAGTCCTTAAGTTCAATTAAGGTCAGTGCGCGAATATTTTTTTTATCTAAAGACATAGAGCGTACAAAGATACTATCTTTGTACGCTCTATGCGCTACTTAACTTCAGATATCATTTTGACGGCTTATTCAAGCCCTATTTCAGATGGCGTCCTTGTCATAAATGATGAGGGTAAAATAATGGATATACTAGATGACAAACGTCAAATAGAGTCCCATAAATTAGAATATTATAAAGGAGCGATTTGCCCCGGCTTTATCAATACGCACTGCCATTTAGAGTTGTCGCATTTGCGAGGTGAGTTGGCCCAAAAAACAGGATTACCTCATTTTATCAATTCTATAGGTCAAATAAGAAAGGCAGATAGACAAGTGAAATTACAAGCTATGAAAATAGCCGATAAACAAATGTATGAACGTGGTATTGTTGCTGTTGCTGATATATGCAATACAGCCGATACTTTTCAAGTCAAAGAAAGAAGTTTGATGTTTTACTATTCGTTCATAGAATTATTTGCTTCAAATCCTAGTAGAGCCGATGAGGTCTTTGAAAGGGGACTTCAACTGAGTAAACAATGTAATACTCCAAACTCTTTAACTCCTCATGCCAATTACTCCGTTTCTCTACCACTTTTAGAAAAGATAAAAAAACATAATAAAGGCGAAAAAATCAGCATACACAGTCAAGAAACCAATACTGAGGATGAGATGTTTTTAAACGGAACAGGCGATTTACTGTTACAGCTTATTGCTAAAGAATTTTTCAAATATACAGGCAAAACCGCTCTTCAAAGCACACTTCCACTATTGCCACATGCTCCTACTTTGTTGGTGCATAATACGTTTACATCTAAACAAGATTTACATGAGGCATTATCCAACTATAATAATTTGTTTTGGTGTACTTGTCCCAAAGCTAATTTGTACATAGAAAATCAATTGCCTAACTATCAGCAGTTCATAGACTCTAAAGCAAAGATGACAATTGGCACAGATAGTTTAGCCTCAAACGATACGCTTTGTATTTTGGAAGAAATGAAAACAATTCAACCTTTTGTTCCTTTAGAATTGTTGATTGAGTGGGCTTGTAAAAATGGTGCTGAATTTCTTGACCTTGCTGCACTTGGCACTTTTCAGAAGGGGAAAACTCCAGGCATAAACCACATTAACCATATAGTGAACGGAAAGCTTACACAAGACAGTCAAGTGGTTAAATTATTTTGACAGAATATACACTAGAGAGAGGTATATATCTCTGCTATTTTTAAGTCTTCTTGAGTCGTGATTTTGATATTTTCTTTATTGCCTTGTATGAGCTGCACTTCTATACCCATAGCCTCAACGACAGATGCATCATCTGTAAATGAAGGGGTATATTTTTGTTGATAGGCTTCAAGTAATATTTCGCTAGTAAAACATTGTGGTGTTTGAACGATGAGGTAATCGTCTCTATTTACAACAGTGCTACCATGATCAGTTTTTTGCCTTAAACTTTCTTCAATTTCTAAAACGGGTATAGTAGCTCCTTTATCTTTTGCGGTTTGCATACATTGCTTAACAACACTTTCTTTAACAAGCGGTCGAACACCATCATGAACGGCAATAACCGATTTCTCACTTATTTTTTGCAAAGCGTTTTTTACCGATTCAAAGCGCGTGTTACCCCCTTCTACTAGCTGATGGCTAATATCAAATTGGTGTTGTTGACATAGACTTTTCCAAGTACCAAACTCCGACTTCGGTAATGCTAATATGATTTCAGAACCTTCCAAACTCTGGTGCATTTTATTAATGGTATGCATCAAAATGGGTTTAGAGTTAAGGTCTAAAAACTGCTTAGGGATAGTAGAACCCATTCGGCTTCCGCTACCCCCAGCAACTATGATTATATATTGTTTCACTTTTATAGTATCAGCATAGCATCACCATAAGTGAAGAAATTGTATTTCTCCTTAATAGCTTCTTCGTATGCGTTCATTATTAGGTCGTGGCCACCAAAAGCACTTACCATCATCAATAGTGTAGATTTTGGAGTATGTAAATTGGTGATCATACAATTAGCAATACTGAAATCATAAGGAGGGTAAATGAATTTATTAGTCCAGCCAGTGAATGGAGTCATTAGCCCTTGAGTAGTTACCGAAGTTTCAATAGCTCTCATTGACGTTGTGCCAACAGCACAGATTCTTCTTTTTTCTTTAATTCCAGTATTGATAATATCAGATGTTTCTTCACTAATGATAACCTCTTCAGAGTCCATTTTGTGTTTACTCAAGTCTTCTACTTCAACAGCTCTAAATGTTCCTAGACCAATATGAAGGGTAAGGTTAGCGAATTCTAAACCTTTAATTTCTAACCTTTTCATAAGCTCACGACTAAAGTGCAAACCAGCCGTAGGAGCTGCTACAGCACCTTCAGTTTTAGCGTAAATCGTTTGATAACGTTCTTCGTCTTCAGCGTCAGGCTCTCTTTTGATATATTTTGGTAATGGTGTTTCGCCAAGTTCATTTAGTTTTTCTCTAAACTCCTCATAACTACCATCATAAAGAAAACGAAGGGTTCTACCTCTAGAAGTGGTGTTGTCTATTACTTCAGCCACTAGGCTATCGTCATTTCCAAAGTATAATTTATTACCTATTCTTATTTTACGAGCAGGATCTACCAATACATCCCACAATAGGTTTTCTTTATTTAATTCTCTTAATAAAAAGACTTCAATTCTAGCACCAGTCTTTTCTTTGTTTCCATACATTCGAGCTGGAAAAACTTTAGTATCGTTGAAAATCATAACATCACCTTCATCGAAATAGTCAACTAAGTCTTTGAATAATCGGTGTTCAATGTTACCCGTTTTTCTGTCGACTACCATTAGTCGAGACTCATCTCGGTTGTAAGCAGGTCTTTCTGCTAAAAGTTCTTCTGGTAATTCAAAATTAAATTGTGAGAGCTTTCTTTTTATCATGATGTTCTTATATTCTTAGTAAAAAAGTGCGCAAATATACTAAATTAATGTTCAGATAATCGATTATTTGTGTCAGAAAAAGAGTCTATAAACTCTTGAATTTCAATTGCTTGACTGAGTTCCAACATGCCAATTCTAGTTCGTCTTAACTGACTTAGGTGCGCTCCACTATTCAGTTTTTTTCCAAATGACTGTGCTAGCGAGCGTATATATGTACCTTTACTACAGACAATTCTCACATTGACCTTTGGCATCTCTACCTTTTCTATTTCAAATACTGAAACATGAACCATTCGTTCTTTAATCTTTACCTCCTCACCCTTTCTGGCGTGTTCATATAGCCGTTTGCCATCTTGTTTAATAGCCGAATAAATAGGGGGTGTTTGCATAATGTCACCTGTTAGTGATTTCGCTGCTGACTTCAGCATTTCTTCGCTAATGTGGTTGTATTCAAACGTTTGATCAATTTCTGTTTCTAAGTCATAAGACGGAGTAGTAGCACCTAGAGTAAATTCACCTACATATTCTTTTTCTTGACCTTGAAACTCATTGATGCGTTTGGTGAATTTTCCAGTGCATACTATGAGTAAACCATCGGCTAATGGATCTAGTGTTCCTGCATGTCCGACCTTAATTTTTTTGATATTAAGAGCTGTGCGCAAAGTGTTGCGTATTTTTTTGACTACATCAAAAGAGGTCCATCGAAGCGGCTTATTAATCAGTAGTACTTTCCCCTCTATGTAATCAATCATTTTACAGGGAAGTAAAAAGTATAGCGATAAGCCCTATTGAAAAACAGTAGTAAGAAAAATACTTGAGTTGACTTTTCTTTACAAGAGAAATCATCCACTTACATGCAATTAATCCAGTTAGGAAAGCAGCAATAAAACCGACTATTAATGGAATAAAAGAAGCACTTTCAGTAGCTATTTCGCCACTTAAAATATCTTTTGCCATTTTGCCAAATATTAAGGGTACTACCATAAGAAAAGAAAATCGTGCTGCTTTTTCTCGGTCTATGCCTAATAATACAGAAGTAGAAATAGTAGCTCCAGACCTTGAAATTCCTGGCAGTATTGCAATAGCTTGAGCAATACCGATAATCAATGACTGACTAAAATTCACCGATTTAGTGGTGTTTTTAGCTTTATCCGCAATAAATAATAAAAGCCCTGTAATGATTAGCATACTGCCGACGAGTAATATTCTACCACCGAAAAGCGCATCTATCTGTTCTTCAAAAAGTACACCAACTAATGCAGCAGGAATCATTGAGATGACGATTTTTAAAGAAAACCGAAACTCCTCGTTCCATTTAAATTGTAATAATCCTTTGAAAATTTGAGCCACTTCATCTCTAAAGATAAAGAGGGTACTTAGTGCTGTTGCAGCGTGTAACACAACGGTCATTAAAATATTTTCTTCTGGTAAGCCTTGACTACCAAAACGCTCCAAAATAAAGGTTGTAATTTCAAGATGTCCGCTACTACTAACGGGTAAGAATTCGGTAAGCCCTTGTATAATTCCCAAAAGGATAGCTGCAAGAATACTACTCATCTTTTGCTTTATGTAAAATAGCGAATACTTCAATTACCAATCCAACGATTAAAAAGATGACTGACAGAGTCATTCTTCTAAAGCTAAAGATAGCGTCGCTAAATACATTAGGGTCTTCTGATTTTCCTCCACTCATCAATATATAACCAGTTACGATGAGTAAAACCCCTAATATCATGAGTTGATAATTTCTTTTTCCAAAATTGAATTCCATAGTTTTAATGATATAAATCGTTTTCGTTCATTTTAAGGTATTTGCCAACAGAAAAATTAGTGACTAAAGTACTTATTAGCACTCCAAAAATAAGTATGCTAATAAAGATAATTCCAATTGTTGGCATATCTTCAAGTAATAATAGTTCAGGCATTTCTTTGTGTAAACTAAATAAGGCTATTATTAAAAATACTATCCCTATTAGAGCAGAAAAAACACCTTGGAGAACCCCATTTCTCAAAAATGGTTTTCTTATAAAAGCGTTGGTGGCGCCTACTAGTTTCATAGACTGAATAGTAAAGCGTTGTGAGTAAACCGTAAGCCGTATGGTGTTATTTATTAAAGCGATAGCGACAATTAATAGTAATGAGCAGAATGAAATTAAAATCATACTTAGTTTACTAACATTGGAATTTATGGCTGCTATCAGGTCTTTTTGTATTATGATCTCTTTGATTATTGGGGTTTTTTGCAAATCGGATTCCAATACGTCAATATTTTTTTCGTTGGCATATTCGGCATTCATATATACGTCAATTGAAGCAGACAATGGGTTAAAACCAAGAAAGCTAATAAAATCCTCACCTAAATCGCTTTCTAAAATTTTGGCAGCATCTTCTTTACTGACAAATTCAGTGCTTTTTACTTGTGGTGAAGCATCTAAGCTTTTTTGAAGCTGAAGACGATCGACTTTTTTGATATTTTCTTGAAGTATAAGTGTGAAGCCTACATTTTCTTTAATGTAATTCGTTAAGCGATGTGTGTTGAGGTATATAAACCCCATACTACCTAACATTAGCAAAACTAAAGATATACTTAGCATTGTAGACAAAGAAGAAGTTCTAAGCTTACGTTTTATATGTCTTTCTTGAGCTTGTTTCATTACGTTTGCTAAGGTAATAATTTTTAGTGCTTAGTTGTGACGATTGCTTAACTTTGCTATCAAAATATTTTAAGAATGGATTACGATTTTAATCGCATTGAGCAAAAATGGCAAGACCGATGGAGGGAGTGGCAAACCTATAAAGTTGTCGAAGATAAAGATAAGCCTAAGTTTTATGTGTTAGATATGTTTCCATATCCTTCAGGAGCAGGCCTACATGTTGGTCACCCTTTGGGCTATATAGCTTCGGACATATACGCTCGATACAAACGCCATAACGGCTTTAATGTTCTGCATCCTATGGGCTACGATTCTTTTGGTTTGCCAGCAGAACAGTATTCTATACAAACCGGACAACATCCTGCTATTACAACTCAAAATAACATTAATCGCTACAGAGAGCAACTTGACAAAATTGGTTTTTCTTTTGATTGGAGTAGAGAAATTCGCACATCAGAACCCAACTATTATAAGTGGACACAGTGGATTTTTAAGCAATTATTCAACTCCTATTATTGCAATATTGACAATAAGGCTTTGCCTATATCAGAACTGATTGATGAACTGGAGCGTAACGGAAATACATTGGTACAATCGCCATGCGATGAAGATACACCGCTCTTTACAGCTGAACAATGGAAGGCATGGAGTGAAGAGGAACAGCAAGCCATTTTATTAAAATATAGGCTGACTTTTTTATCTGAAACTTGGGTAAATTGGTGTGAGGGCTTAGGAACAGTTTTGGCTAATGATGAGGTCAAAGATGGACGTTCAGAAAGAGGAAATTTTCCTGTTGAACAAAAGCTTATGAAACAATGGTCTATGCGTATAACGGCATATGCTGTGCGTCTTCTCGAAGGTTTGGAAACCGTAGTTTGGAACGACTCTATCAAGGAAATACAACGCAATTGGATTGGTAAGTCTAAAGGAGCATCGCTAAGTTTTTCTATAGAAAATAGTGATAAGCAGATAGAAGTATTTACTACTAGACCAGACACTATATATGGTGTTACTTTTATGGTTTTAGCTCCTGAACATCAGCTAGTAGATACGATTACAACAGCCGACCAAAAAGAAGAAATAGAAGCCTATTGCCAACAAGCGGCTTTAAAGTCTGAAAGGGATAGACAATCGGATGTGAAAAGTGTAACGGGTGCGTTTACAGGCGCGTATGCTACACACCCTTTTTCTAATGAAAAAATCCCTATTTGGATTGGCGATTATGTTCTAGCATCTTATGGCACTGGCGCCGTAATGGCCGTTCCTTGTGGAGATCAAAGGGATTGGGATTTTGCCAATAATTTCGGTATTGAAATAAAAAATATTTTTAGAGATACAGATATTAGCCAAGGAGCTAATGACGATAAGTCAGCCATCATTGACCATTCTGATTTTCTTTCGGGTTTGTCTGTCAATGAGGCTATTCACAAAGCCATATCAGCCATTGAGAAAAAAGAAATTGGCAAAGGAAAAATAAACTATAGATTGAGAGATGCTATATTTAGCCGACAAAGGTATTGGGGAGAACCTTTTCCAGTTTATTACGAAAATGATACGCCTAAACTTATCTCCGACAACACTTGTGTTGAGCTTCCAGAAGTAGATAAATATTTGCCAACCGAAGATGGTGACCCACCATTAGCTAGAGCTAAACAAGAAGCTTGGAATATTTTTGAAGGCGATAGAATGGAGTGCAATACTATGCCAGGTTGGGCAGGTTCGTCGTGGTATTTCTTAAGATATATGGACCCTCAGAACGATACAGAATTTGTTTCAAAGTCCAAGGCCGATTATTGGGGGCAGGTAGACTTATATATTGGTGGTGCAGAACATGCTGTCGGTCATTTATTGTATTCTCGTTTTTGGACTAAGTTTTTGTACGACAGAGGCTTTATTGCTTTTGATGAACCTTTCAAGAAAATGATAAATCAAGGTATGATTTTAGGTCGTTCTAATTTTGTATATCGTATCAAAGACAGTAATACTTTTGTCAGTTTTGACAAGAGAAAAGACTACAAAACCAGTCGTATGCATGTCGATATTGATTTGGTAGAAAACGATGTTTTAGACGTTGAGGCCTTCAAACAATGGAGAGAAGAATATAAGGATGCCGAATTCATTCTTAATGATGAAGGCAAATACATTTGTGGCTTTGAAGTTGAAAAAATGTCAAAGTCTAAGTATAACGTTCAGACACCCGATGATTTGGTCGAAAAGTTTGGCGCAGATACTCTTAGAATGTATGAAATGTTTTTAGGGCCATTAGAGCAGTTTAAGCCTTGGGATACCAAAGGAATTAATGGTGTTCACAATTTTTTAAGAAAGTTTTGGCGATTAGCTCACGATGAAAGTAATGAGCTTCATCTTTCTGATGACCAGCCAACAAAAGATGAGTTAAAAGCGTTGCATAAAGCTATCAAAAAGGTAACTGAAGACATCGATAGACATGCTTTTAACACGGTTGTGAGCACCTTGATGATTGCTGTTAATGAGTTGAATGACTTGAACTGCAACAAGCGACAAATTTTAACCGACTTGCTCGTTTTGATAGCGCCCTACGCCCCTCATTTTGCTGAAGAGCTTTGGGAAAAATTAGGACACTCAGAATCAATAACTCTTACCACTTGGCCTAATTATGATGAAAAGCATTTAAAAGAGGACGCCTTCACATACCCCATTTCTTTTAATGGTAAAATGCGTTTTACCCTTGAATTGGATGCCGATTTGAGCAAAGAAGAAATAGAAAAAGAAGTGTTAGCACTTGATAAAACCAAACAATATATGGAGGGTAAAAACCCCAAACGAATTATTATTGTTCCGAAGAAAATTGTTAATATCGTAATATGATTTATCGCATAATTTAAGAGGCAGTTAATGCTCAAATTGCCTCAAAAAATACATCATTATGGAATGGACTAAAGAGATTAAAGATAAAATTGAAAAGTTAGATAACAAGTATGCTTCTATAGGACAAGATTTGCCTGCCTATTTGGACGGCTTATTGTATGCCAATCCTTTGCACTATTGGGATTATACCTATGTAGACACTTTACTCAGTCTTCAGCATCCCAAAACCGACTTTCCAGACGAACAGATTTTTATTATTTACCATCAAGTTACGGAGCTATACTTTAAGTTAGCTATGTTAGAACTTGATCAGATTGCCCATAATGGAAAGTTGATGTCTGAAGATGGTCAAGATATGGGTTGGAACGAAAGCCTTTCAGCTGATTTTTTTACAGAACGTCTAAAGCGTATCAATAGTTATTTTGAAGTGCTAACCTCTTCTTTTGGTATAATGGTACAAGGTATGGAGAAGGAACAATTTCTAAAATTTAGAATGTCGCTTCTTCCATCTAGTGGCTTCCAATCCGCTCAATACAGGTTGATAGAGATTTCATGTACACACCTTATCAACCTCACTCACAAAGACGAAAGAGAAAGGTTAAGGGATTCGAGTATAGATGAAATGGCTCAGCACTTTTATTGGAAAGATGGAGCTATAGATGTAAAAACGGGTAAGAAAACCTTAATGCTAGAAAATTTTGAAAAGAAATATATGGCTCAATTTATTCAAAGAGCTAAAGATTTTTCTGATAAAAATCTAATGGCAAAATATCAACAATTGAGTGTTGAAGACCAACAAAATAAAGACTTGATTCATCAGCTACGTTTATTAGATTTGAATGTTAATGTCAATTGGCCATTAGTCCATTACAAATCAGCGGTACGCTATTTGTCATCTAAAGAGGGTGATATAGACGCAACAGGAGGTACCAATTGGCAAAAATACTTGCCCCCTCGTTTTCAAAAACGAATCTTTTTCCCAGAACTATGGACCGAGGAAGAGATGGGGAATTGGGGCAGACAATGGGTAGTAAAAGCCCTAAACGAAAGTTGATAAAAACAAATGAAGAAAAATAAATGGAGTAAGGTCGTAGGCTTGTTGGTGTGGATTATCTCTATTTCAATTACTTTCTCAAGCTGCAATTTTACAGAACCAGAGAGTATAGCCGAACCATGTTTGGTATTGTACGATATCTGTACTGAAGACTACAAGGTCCATAGAGGAGAATTAGAGCAAGGACAAACTCTGGGGGCGGTACTTTACCTTAACCATATTGACCATGGAAGAATAGACCAAATTGTCAAAGCTTCTAAAGGTATTTTTGATTTCAGAAAAGCCAAAGCAGGTAAAAAATTTACGGTTTTATGCTCTAATGATAGTATTGAAAAAGCCAAATACTTCATTTATGAAATGTCAAATACCGATTATGTGGTCTTTGATATCAGAGATACGATAGATGTTTTTTTAGGTCAAAAGCCTATTGAGGTAAAGCTCAGACAGGCTAGTGGGCAGATAGAGTCTTCCTTATGGAATGCACTAATAAACAACAATATGAGTCCTGCTTTAGTGATGGAATTATCATCCAATATTTACGCTTGGACAATAGACTTTTTCAGAATTCAAAAAGGAGATTATTTTAAGATTGTTTACGAAGAAAAATTTGTAGAGGGCGAACTTGTAGGAATAGGTAGGGTGCATGCCGCTATGTTCAATCATGCTAATGAAGACTTTTACGCTTTTTACTTTGAAGAAGAAGAACACTTTGGTGACTATTTTGACGATGAAGGAGGAGCATTAAGAAAAGCTTTTTTGAGAGCGCCATTGAATTATTCCCGCATAAGCTCAAGCTATAGCAAACGAAGAAAACATCCAGTTACTGGGCGAATAAAAGCGCATTTAGGAACAGATTATGCCGCACCTACTGGCACACCCATTTTATCTACTGCTAATGGCACTATTACAGAAGCAAGGTATAAAAGAAATAATGGTAATTATGTCAAAGTAAGACACAATAGCACTTACAGTACTCAATACCTGCATATGTCAAAAATAAAATCAGGTATTCGCCCAGGTGTTTATGTCAAGCAAGGCGATGTGATTGGTTTTGTAGGCAGTACTGGCTTAGCGACTGGTCCTCACGTTTGTTATCGTTTTTGGAAAAATGGTCGTCAAGTCGACCCTTACAAACAAAAATTACCACCATCAAAACCTGTCAAAGACGAAAATAGAGAGGAGTACAACTTATTGAAGGATAGTTTGATGACTGTATTACAATCTATACCTACTGATTTTTAGTTGACTTAAATCAGTATCTTTACACCTATGAGAGCTATACTAACATTTGTGATGTTGTTGTTGTGGTGTTCGTTATCCGCTCAGGTATTTTTCACTCCTAATAAAGGCCAATGGGACAGAGCAGTCAAAGCTAAAGTAGATTTGTCTAATGGCGCATTATTCCTTGAAGATAAGGCGCTGACCTTCAATTTTATTGATGCCACCTATTATAGTCATTCTCATGATTATAAGACTATGCTTGATAGTATTCAGGCTCATGCTTTCAAATGGCATTTTGTGAAAGCTAATAACCCTCAAATTACTTTTGAAAAAGAAAGAAAAGGAAGAGTCAGTTACTTTAATATTCAGCCATCTGTATCTAATCTCAAGACCTATCAAAAGGTTAATTACAAAAACATTTATGACGGTATAGACTACACTATTTACGAATACTATGGGAGTTTAAAATACGATTGGGTAGTACAAGCACAAGCTGACCCTAGAGATATTAAATTACGACTTGAAGGTATTAAAGATATTCGCATTGAAGATGGGCGATTGTATTTGCGGACATCCTTGAACGAAATTCGAGAAGAACGCCCTTACGCTTATCAATTGCAAGACGGTAAAAGGGTAGATGTTCCTTGTCGTTTTGTTTGGAAAAAACAACGTTTGTCTTTTGAATTCCCTGAAGGATATGATGAAAACAAGGAGCTGGTAATAGACCCTGAAATGATATTTTCTTCCTATTCGGGCTCGGTAGCGAGTAACTTTGGTTATACGGCTACCTATGACGATTATGGTTATTTGTACGCTGGAGGTACGGCCTACAATATTGGTTATCCAATTACTGTTGGAGCATATCAAACGGCCTACAATGGAGGGATAGTTGGTAATGATTTAGTATTGAGTAAGTACGACACTACGGGGTCATTTATGGTGTATTCTACCTATTTGGGAGGCACTGGTGATGAGGTGCCGCATAGTCTTATCGTTTATAATGAAGAATTATTTGTGATGGGTACAACAGGCTCAGCAGACTTTCCTGTTACAGATGACGCCTTTGACAATACCTTTAATGGTGGACAGGCATTAGCAGTTAATGGAGTAGGCATCAACTATAACAATGGTTGTGACATTTATATAAGTCGATTAAATACTGAAGGGACGGAACTCTTATCCTCTACTTTTTTAGGGGGTAGTAATAACGATGGTTTTAATAGTTCAGCCACATTACGTTACAATTATGCTGACCAGATGCGAGGGGAAATAGATATTGACGAAGATGGAAATTGTTATATCGCTTCCTCCACATTTTCTTCCGACTTCCCCATTGTCAATAGCTTAATTCAACCAGCTATTAATGGCGGACAAGACGGCATAATTGTCAAAATGGATTTGGATTTGAGTGCTATTCAATGGAGTTCGTATTGGGGTGGTAGTAGTGACGATGCTTTGTACTCTTTAGCCTTTGATTCCAATCAAGATTTGTATGCTTGTGGCGGTACATCCTCTAATAATCTTTTAACGACAAATGGTGCTTATGCACCCAATTATTTGGGTGGTTCGGTCGATGCTTTTGTATCTCATTTTTCTAAAGACGGTCAGACCGTTTTACACTCTACTTATTATGGTTCAGATCAATATGACCAATCTTATTTTATTGAACTAGATAAGTTCAATCAGGTCTATTTGTTTGGTCAAAGTTTAGCCCCCGATAATACCTTAATTTTTAATGCTGTTTTTTCTCAGCCCAATAGCGGTCAGTTTGTGAGTAAGCTCAATTCGGAGCTAAATACATTAGATTTTTCTACTGTTTTTGGTTCCGGTAGTGGAGGCATAGATATTTCTCCTACAGCTTTCTTAGTGGATGCTTGTAATAGGATTTATTGTTCTGGCTGGGGTGGGTCTACCAATGATTCTACCCATTTAGGTCCAGGCGGAACGACTACCGATTTGGTCACCACTTTTGATGCTTTTCAAAGTGAAACAGATGGCAGCGATTTTTATCTTATCATTTTTGAAGACGATGCCAATACCCTGTCTTTTGCTTCCTTTTTTGGGGGTGACCAAGCGGCAGAACACGTTGATGGGGGTACTAGTCGATTCGATAAAAAAGGAATTGTCTATCAATCGGTATGTGCTGGTTGTGGCGGCTTTTCGGACTTTCCAACTACCGATAATGCCGTTTCTACCACCAATGGGGCGTCGTGTAACAATGCTGTATTTAAATTTGATCCAGATTTTCCGTTAACGGTAGCCAATTTTAATGCCCCTTCCTTGACTTGCGATTGGACGGTGACTTTTGAAAACTTGAGCTTGGGAGACAACAACTCGTTTTACTGGGATTTTGGCGATGGCTCAACATCCACAGACACCACACCAACCCATACTTTCACTAGTGTAGGCACCTATGAGGTTTTGCTAATAAGTAATGATCCTACTTCTTGCAATTTGGTGGATAGTATAATTAAGACAATCGTCATAGATGAGAATACATCTCAAGAGTTAGATAGCTTGTTTATGTGTTTAGGCGATAGTGTTTTGTTGGAGGCATCTACCGTAGATGGTTATAGCTATCAGTGGTATCCTAGCGACGGCATCGTCAATCCATTAGAGTCTAGCACCTATGCTTCGCCTACTGATTCCATAGTGTATTACTTCATTGGTCAGTCCGATAATTGTTTCGATACGGTCAAGCAGTATGTCAGCGTTAAAGATGTTCTTTTAGACTTTGAGCCAACAGCAGAAATATGTGGTTTGCCTATTACTTTGAGTGTTCAAGCCACCCCATCGGTACAGATAGAGTGGTCAGTAAATGCCGATTTTACTAACAGCTTACAACAAGACTCTTTACAGGTGTCAACGGTAGGAACATACTACCTTAGAGGGTCTGAAAATGGCTGTACTAAATCAGCAGATATCGATGTGAATTTGGGTGAATCGTGTTGTAGTGAAGATAATATACTTATTCCTAATGCCTTTACACCTAATGGAGATTTGATAAACGAAAAATTTCGCATTCAAGATGAGTTAAATATTGTTCAAAATTTGGAGTTATCCATATTCAACCGTTGGGGTCAGAAAGTCTTTTTTGCAGATAACAAAAGCCAAAGTTGGGACGGCTATTTCAAAGGAGATTTACAACCTTCCTCTGTTTTTGATTACCATCTCTTAATTGAATGTATAGGGAGTGAAAAATCCTTTTTCAAAAAAGGGAATATAACGTTGATACGATGAAAAAATCAATCGTCATATTGCTTTTTGCTGTTCAAGGTTTATTTGCACAAGACGTGCATTTTAGCCAGTGGTATAACAATCCCTTATTTAGCAACCCTGCTCTGACCGCTTCTTTCGATGGTGATTATCGTATTACGGCCAACCAACGAGAGCAGTGGGCAAGTGTCAGTATTCCTTTTAGCACAACCTCTGTTGGTTTGGATATGCCTATTAAAAATTGGGGTTTAGGCTTTCAATTTCTTCGTGATCAGTCGGGAAGCTCTCGCCTATCCCTCACACAATTCAACCTATCTGTTGCTCGTTCTTTAGAACAATGGCGACTAGGGATGCATCTGGGTTTCGCGCAACGCACCATTGACTATTCGGATTTAATATTTATTGATGGGGGTGAATCTATCATTACAGAAAGTAAGAATTACATGGATTTAGGTTTGGGAATAAATAGAGAATTCAGTTTCACATCTAGCGATTTAAATCTTGGATATAGCATCTTTCACATCAATAAGCCAAACCGCTCTTTCATCTCTACTGAAGATAAATTGGCCATTCGCCATCAACTTTCTTCTACCTTAGATTACGACTTAGACGAACAGTGGCAGCTTAGTCCGTCTGCTCATATTACCATCCAACAGAATCAAAGAGAATGGATGTTTGGTTCACAAATCAGTTTTGATATCAGCGAATATTACTATAAATCTATACAGTTGGAAGCAGGTGCTTATTACCGATTTGGTGATGCCTTGTCCTGTTTGATTGGTGTACAGTATGAGCAGTCTTATTTAGCATTTTCTTACGATTGGAACACTTCGGACTTGGTTCCTGCAAGTAATTATTTAGGAGCCTGGGAGTTATCCTTTTCACATATCATACAATCCAAGATATTGCCCAAACCCAAGTACAAAACCTGTCCGACATTCTTATGAAAAAAAATATTCTATCCTATTGTTTAGTGTTGCTCAGCAGCTTTACTTTTGCTCAGAAAAAAGTAGAAATTGATGCGGAGGCGAGTTTCTATTACAATACTCAGGACTACTTTTCAGCGGTTTATTTTTATGAATTGTCGTTGCAGAAGGACAGCAATTCTTTTAGCGATTGGTATCCTTTAGCAGAAAGTTACCGGCAAACGAATCAGTATAGCAAAGGAATTTCTGCTTATAAGAGTGTACTTACAAGTAAAAAGTCAGCCGCTTTTCCTAACACTTTATTATGGTTGGGGGTATTGCATAAAAATAAGTCTGAGTACGATAAAGCATCGACTTACCTCAAGCAGTTTTTAGATGAAAGTTTACGCCCCACCGATTATTGGTATCGTAAAGCGTTGATGGAATGGAAGGGGGCGCAAATGGCTCTTAGTGCTAAGAAACGTGAAGACGTACAAGTGGAGTTGATGGGTGAACAAATCAATTCTTCTTATTCTGATTTTGCACCTTTTCCTTTGGGAGATAGTGCTTTATACTTTTCTTCTATGGTTGCTGACGATGGTCTTGCTGAAGAGTTATATATTGGTCACCGTTCACAGTTCATGCAATCCCAATACGGTGGAGTTGCCGAGCTGTTCAAAGTCTTCAATGATTTGAATTATCACATGGCCAATATTTCCTTTAGTCCCATGGGTGAGGAGGCTTATTTTAGCAAATGCAAAACCAAAAATGGCGATTTGATATGTCAGATATATACTAGCCGATACCGCAAGGGTTTATGGTCTGTCCCAGAACTCATGGACGAGCGTTTTAATGAATCTTTTAGTAATAATACCCACCCACAGTGGGGACTTTGGAAGGGTGATGAAGGTTTATTTATAGCATCAGATAGAGTTGGTGGTTTGGGCGATATGGACATATGGTTTGTGCCTATGCAAGGATCGGCTATTAATTTGGGTAATGGTATAAATACGAGTGGTAAAGAGGTTACTCCTTTCTATCATTCGGTAGAAAAAGCTCTGTATTTTAGTTCTGATTTTCATCCCGGTTTTGGAGGGTTTGATATTTTCAAATCGCTATGGGAAGAGAATTGGGGTTTGGTAGAAAATGTAGGCAAACCCTTAAATAGTCCTGCCAACGACTTATATTATGTATCTCCTATTGATAGTTTCAGTATAGGATTTTTCTCTTCTAATAGAGAAGGTTCAAGGACCATTACTACAGAAAGCTGTTGTAACGACATTTATCGTTTTACAAAAACTATCGAATGTGTTTGTGTTGAAGTAGATAGCATATCCGCTGCTATGCGTTTGAATTTGCCGTTGAGTTTGTACTTTCACAACGATGAGCCCAACCCTAAAACTAGGGATAGTGTTACTTCTGTAAATTATACAGATGCATATAACTCTTTCATGACACAAAAGGATCAATATATTAAGCGTTTTTCTTCTGTTATGTCTGGTCGTGCCAAAAATGCTACCGAACGTCAGATGCATGACTTTTTTGAGCAAACCGTAAGCGGGGGCTATCAAAGTTTATTAATTTTTGCGGAACAGTTAGAAGAGGTTTTAGCCTTAGAGGCAAAGGTGGAAATTAAACTGAAAGGTTACACCTCGCCACTTACAGCTTCGGATTACAACAACCTATTGGCCAAAAGACGTATCTCTAGTGTGGAAAATTTCCTCAAACAATTTAATAGCGGCGTATTAATCCCTTATTTACAAAACGATCAATTGGTACTGACCGAATTACCTTTAGGAGAAACACAAGTTAGCATAGGCGTAAGCGATAATCCCAACGATAGAAGGAATTCTGTTTACAGCATCAAAGCGGCACAAGAAAGACGCATAGAAATTGTGTCTGTTTTAGTAGAATTTAATTGAAATAGCTCATCGGTATTAATGGATTTATCTACTTTTGCCGATAATTAACCTTTAATATCACAAATTAATGAAACCAGCACTTTTAATTTTAGCAGCAGGAATGGGTAGCCGTTATGGTGGCTTGAAACAAATCGATGGCATAGGACCTAACGAAGAGCCAATAATAGAGTACTCTATTTATGATGCTATTCAGTCTGGCTTTGGCAAGATTGTTTTCGTTATTCGTCAGGAGTTTGACGAAGCCTTTCGCTCACGTTTTTCCAAATTTGAGGATAGGATAGAGATTGCTTACGCCTATCAGCCAGTGCAAGTAGAATTAGAAGGTGTGGATTTGGTAGAAAGGCAAAAACCATGGGGGACATCTCATGCTGTTTTGGTAGCCAAAGAATTTATCAATGAGCCTTTTGCGGTCATTAATGCCGATGATTATTACGGTAACAATTCCTTTAAGATAATGGTTGACTTTTTGCAAAACGACTGTTCGCCATCCGTTATGTCTATGTTGGGTTATGTCTTGGACAATACCCTTTCAGAACACGGTACAGTGAATAGGGGAGTTTGTGAAGTAACCGATGAAGGTAATCTCATTGAAGTTATAGAGCGTACCAAGATTGCTAAAGTGGACGGCAAAGTAGAATATAATGTTGGCGAAGAAGGTGGCGCAGAGCTTAACCCTAAAGCCAGTGTATCTATGAACTACTGGGGTTTTCACCCCTCTATTTTTGCTGAGATAGAACAAGGACTTCACGCTTTTATGAAAGAAAACGCACAGGACCCTAAAGCTGAGTACTACATACCAAACATTGTTACTGATAAAATTAATGACGGGACTATGGTGGTTAAGGTTATTCCTACTACCGACACTTGGTTTGGGGTGACTTACAAAGAAGATAAGCCTATGGCTGTGGCGGCTATTGCCGAACAAATTGAGAAGGGCGTTTATCCTACGCCTTTGTGGGGCTAACACACCCCTGATACTTGGTATCTATCCCCTCTCAAGAGGGGATTTTTTTTGATACTACTGTTTTCTCCCCTCTTGAGAGGGGAGAGATTAGCATAGCTAATCAGGGGTGTGTTGGAATTGCTATAACTTTAATACCCTATCTTGATGCAATAGTTTGTCCTTATTCCAAAAACGAATGGTATAAATCCCATTATCCAAATGCGAGATGGAAAAGGTATTTTCCTGATGAGGGTTTAGGTTTTGTTGGTGCCTTAGCTTGCCCATAAGGTCGTAAACGCTGAGGTATTGAGCTTCATTATTTTGGACGTAAACAATACCCGATTTGGTTGGGTTAGGGTATAGGAAAATAGACGATTCATCTTGCTCACTAATACTAGCTAATGTAGTAAGCTCAAAATTGTCAATCTGACAAACGTAGCGAGGACCACATATAGAATGGTCTTTCATTTTAACAGTAATGTATTGGATGCTATCGTGATAACATCGGAATTCTTTGTATTGATACTCCCAGTCAGTGAAACTTATAGGTGCTGATGAACTAAACAAAGTGACACCGACATTGCTGCTATCATTAGAGTAACCAATTGATAAACCATTAGTCATTTCTGTTTGTGGACCAGGAGGTGGAGGAAATTGGATTATTTGATGACGTCTTATATAATAACTAACTCTATAATTTTTTCCAACTACTAAAGGTTGGGATAACTTTAAGGAGATAAAATTATCGGGATAGTTGAGGTTGTCACCTTCCAAAACATCGTATAAAATTAAGTTCCACTGACCCTCTTGTGAAGAGCCGTTTTTCATACATAAGGTTAGCGTATCGTTATTAGCAAATCCAAAAATATTGTTTACACTAGTACTGAAGGATTCGGATGTAAAAGAATAATGAAAATCATTGTTGAGTGTATTATCCTCAAAACTGCCATTGAGTATGGTTTGGGCGAGACAATTATAGTTGAAAGTTAAAAACAGAATAAGTAAGAGAGTTTTCACAAGCTTAATTTTAAGGGAATTGATAATACCTCGAAGTTAGGCACAAAAGTTTAAAAAGTCTATCAATACAAAAGCGAAATAAAAGGTGTGGAAATGGATAAAAGGGTAAATAATTCATTGGGCTTTAAGTTGTGAAACAAATTTATAAAATTTTAATCACTTTTTGCTTCTACCCAATCGCCATAGTTTTTGATAAGGTCTATCAGAGCATCTACAGCTTGTTCTTCAGGGATGTTGCGTTGTACCACTTCTCTTTCTTTGTAGAGTGTTATTTTTCCTACACCAGTCCCTACATATCCGTAGTCTGCATCTGCCATTTCACCAGGACCATTAACGATACAGCCCATAATACCAATTTTTACCCCTTTAAGGTGGTTGGTTTTGGCACGTATTTTGGCGGTGGTTTCTTGTAAGTCGAATAGGGTACGTCCGCAAGATGGACAAGAGATGTATTCTGTTTTAGAGATACGTGTTCGTGTGGCTTGAAGTATGCCAAAGGCTGTCTGATTCACATTTTGATCAGATCCACAATTTTCGGCAGCTATGAATATGCCATCGCCTAGGCCATCTAGCAATAAGGCACCCATATCTGTTGCGGCATGAAGCTGTAGTTTTTCTTCTGTCAACTCGCTATAAGCACGACCTATAATGACAGGTACTTGACAATCGGCATTTATCAATTCCATGAATAGTCGCCTTTGTTCTGCCATAGCATGTGCATTCCAACTGTCGATAAGCAAAACAGCCGTGCTATCGTTTTTTAGCTGGTCTATTAGTGTGGTGTTGAGGTCTTCCAAACAGGCATAAACGAGGTTCATTGTTTCCGAAAAAACATCTACTTCCAAATATTGTTTGGACGTTAAAAAAGGATAAACTCTTTCTTTTTCTTGATGTTGCAGCCAAGTATCGTAATGGTAAATGACGCCTAAAGTCCCCGGTATGTCAAAGTCTATTTCTTCACCCCCCAAAAAGACGTAATCGCAAGCCATATCGCCAATGTTCCACTTGTCGGTAGGTACCGAATAACGATAACCCAAGGCAAAGAAACTGGCTGGTGTAATGTTTTTCTTCAAAGAAAAGTCTGCCATCACAATAGGAACTTGCTTGTCGCCAATGTTAAGTACTGAGGTGCTTTTTCTTCTTTGGTAGTTGTAGCTATCAATGGGGTTTTGCTCTACCTCAGCAATAGCTTTATGCTTTATTCTATCTTGGTAACGGTCTACCAAGTCTCGAGCTACAGGAATTTCAAATTCGGGCTCTTCAGTAAGAGAAACTCTAACGGTATCGCCTATGCCATCTTCCAACAGTGTGCCTATACCTACTGCTGATTTGATACGGCCGTCTTCACCCTCACCTGCTTCAGTAACGCCCAAATGCAAAGGATAATTCATGCCTTCTTCTTTCATCTTTACGATGAGTAATCGGTAGGCTTGTACCATGACTTGCGTATTACTGGCTTTCATGGATAAGATAATTTCGTGGAAATCTTCTTCCCTACAAATGCGTAAAAACTCCAAAGCAGATTCTACCATCCCCAAAGGCGTATCGCCATATCGGCTCAGTATTCTATCCGACAAAGAACCGTGATTAGTCCCTATGCGCATAGCGGTACCTTCTTCTTTGCAAATACGAACAAGGGGAAGAAAACGCTCTCTGATACGTTCTAATTCTTGCTGATAAGTATCATCGGTGTATTCTATTTCTTCAAACTTTTTCTTATCGGCATAATTGCCTGGATTTACTCTAACTTTCTCAACAATTCGAGCAGCAATTTCAGCAGCGTTTGGTGTAAAATGAATATCAGCCACTAAAGGTGTATCGTAGCCTCTAGCTCTGAGTTCATCTTTTATATTTTGTAGATTTTCGGCGTCTTTTTTGCTAGGGGCGGTAATGCGGACTATTTCACAACCGGCTTCTATCATGCGTATGCTTTGCTCAACGGTGGCCTGTGTATCCATTGTATCTGTTGTAGTCATGGACTGTACTCGTATAGGATTGTCGCCACCAACACAGACATTACCAACCATAACTTCTTTAGTTCGAAAACGAGAATACTGAACTTGACTATTGCAATAGGAGGGGTTTTTCATCAAAACAAAAATATCAAAAAAGACTAATGTTAATTTTAATATTTGTTAAATATTATTTTTTCTGTTTGTAATGAGTCAGCAACCTTGAGTTTGATGAAGTAAATGCCATTAGAAAAAGGAGTTAAGTCAATTTGCATTTCTTCCGTTTCCCCTAGCCATTTTTTTTCTAATAGCAATCGCCCTTTTACATCTAACAATTGGATGTTTTTTTCATAAGTTGAAGCTGGAGATTTAACGTTTACATAATCATGGGTGAGGGTTGGATAAACTTCAAAACTATTCATAGAATGCTTGTCAATAGGGGTTGCGTTTTCAACTCTAAACGAATGAACTATTCTCGAGCCAAAATCTTTATGGAATGTTTTAAATACTGAAATGGTATCGTAGTACATGAAGTTGATAAATCCTGATCCGTCAGGCTGATCTATTTCTCCCTCGTTATACAAAGCATCCCAATACCAAAAGTCTAAGCCATCGCCACCTGTATCTTCAAGAGTAAATTTGAAACAACCGTTGCCTAAAATTACGGTATCGGCGTTTAATGTATTACTAACAAAATTGTCTTTAGAGTAAACAATTTCACCTTGACTATTTTCTATTTTCCAAGAGTTTTCTGAGCCATAATTATTGGTCTTTAAGCGCACTAAAAATTGA
This sequence comes from Flavobacteriales bacterium, assembly GCA_029248105.1. Taxonomy (NCBI): domain Bacteria; kingdom Pseudomonadati; phylum Bacteroidota; class Flavobacteriia; order Flavobacteriales; species Flavobacteriales bacterium. The sequence goes on along the minus strand of JAQWJZ010000010.1, from coordinate 77,389 downwards.
TTTTTATAAACCGGAACATCTTCAAAAGCCGACGCCATAAAGTCATTGTCGTTATGCATATCGGTATTGCCGTTAGGTGAAGAAATACTTACTTCAAAAATATTTTCAGTTCCATCGTTTATCATTTCGCCTAATGTCACTTCTTCTTCTTGCATGAATTTAAGGTTTCCTGTCCATTGCTGACTTTGCATCGTTCCGCCTTTAACACCATATTGAATAGTCAATTCGGTTAATTCTTCAGTACCAGAGTTTCTGATTTTTATAACAGGATTAGAGCATATAGGGTTTATTCTCGAATACTGGTCTTTTAGTGAGGGACTAATAATATCTATCACTTCGGCATCTAGTACGAAGTTCGGTTCTTTATATTGAAAGAAATGAACAGCACACGAATAGGTAGCAGAATTTGTAGGATTATAGCTGCTAAAATTGATGTCCATTAAGGCTGAATCACCAGCGATAATGTATGGTGTTATTTCGTGATTGAAGATAGGTACAGCTTCACCCGGACACCAATTGGCACGGTCAAAAATCCAAGTTCCGCCTTGTGGCCATATAGCGTTAAATCCGCAATCGTCTTTCCAAATGTTTTCTCCACCAACAATTGAACCATTAACTTTAGCGGTGTAGCTAACTCCAGAAGTAAATTCGCCTGCAGCACCATGCCCTGTTGGTACAAATTGTAATTTAAAGCTATGAGCATATTCAGAAGTTGCAACTTTTACTTCAGGCATTTGGTTGTTTTCAAAGTCGGCAGAGTTAGTGTAGCCATAGCCAGCAGCACCATTCTTATATACATTGGTTAGACTGAGGGGAGTTCGTGGAGGTGTTCCTTCAATAAACTCAAAGTTAAGGGTTACACTAAAGCCACTGCTCCAACCCGAATAAAAAGCGTCAATCTCTACTGAATCTTTAAGTAGGTGTTGGAAGTCCGTCACATCGTAAGTAAATCGGTGTTTCCAGTTTTCATCGTAACCGTTAGTACCATAACTGTTATTGGCAGGGTTCATATAGGTGCCATAAGGAGTAATGGCTCTACCTAATTCAAAATCTTCTATAATTTCAAATACATTGTAGGTGTCAGTATTGCTCAAATAAAGCGTTGTATCAGCAGCTACCCATACAGAATCAATAACTGCTCCAGCACTATCAAAAGTTATGTTGTAATAGTTAGCGGCATATACATACTGTGTGTCTGTTGCTAAAAAGGGTACGTTTTCATCTTGATACCAAACCAGCACTAGTGTGTCATTGGCGATAGCCGTACCTCCACTAATGCTATCCCAAGCATTAACATAGGTGGGGGTATAGCTGAAAGAAATACTATCCGGACTTGAACCATCTAGACTAAAACTTGGTGAAAATACCAGATTAGAATCGTACTTGCTAGTTCTATTTCTTAGTAAAATATGCACATCATAATCCCAGCCGCTACAGCCTGTTGAAGCGCATCCCATGTCGAAGTGCATGAGTACCTTTCGGTAGTTAGCGTCATTGGGAAACTCTCCCCATTCTTTATAATGACCGTGCGATGTCATATCGACATTATCGTGTACTTGTACAAAAGTAGTATCGCCAGAATCTGCAAAAGCAAGGCTAAAGCTGAGGCATAGGATGAAAAATAATCGTATCATTTGTTGAACTGTTAAGAGTTTCAAATATACGAAGAAAAGCTAAAAAATTAACTCAGGTTTTGGTAGTCTTTAAGACGTTTGTAAACACCTTCTTTTTTTATGAGTTCTTGGTTGGTTCCTTGCTCTACGATTTCTCCATCTTTCAATACCAGAATATGATCAGCATTTTGTATGGTTGACAATCGGTGGGCAATGACTATAGATGTGCGATTTTTCATGAGTTGGCTTAATGCCTCTTGCACCAACTTTTCAGACTGAGTGTCTAACGCTGAGGTTGCTTCATCTAAAATGAGGATAGGAGGGTTTTTGTAGATAGCTCTAGCAATGCTCAATCGTTGTTTTTGTCCACCAGATAATTTGCCACCACCTTCACCCACGTTACTGTTGTAGCCTTCGTTCATCTCCAAAATGAATTCGTGTGCATTAGCGGCTTTAGCTGCTGCTATGACCTCGTCCATATTGGCGTTTTCATTGCCTAAGGTAATGTTATTGAATACGCTATCGTTGAACAGTATTGACTCTTGAGAAACAATCCCCATGAGGCCTCTTAAATCGGAGAGTTTAAAATCTTTGATATTGATATCGTCAATTAGTATTTGGCCTTTTTCAATATCATAGAATCGAGCCAATAAGTCGGCTATGGTCGATTTTCCGCTACCCGACTCACCTACCAAAGCTATAGTTTGCCCTTTTTGAATATCAAAACTAATATCTTTTAAGACAGCCTGTGTATCGTACTGAAAGGAGACATTTTTAAATGTCAGCTGTTCAGTAAAAGTTTTGCCTTTAGCAATTACAGGTTCTTTAATGCTGTTTTCAGTATCTAATATATCCATTACTCTTTTAGATGAGGCACTTCCTTTTTGGATATAATAAAAGGCCGTAGTAAAGGATTTGGCAGGAGGAATAATTTGTGAGAAGATAGCAATATAGCCAATGAAAGCTTCTGGCGAAAGACTGTTTTCAACACCCAACACCAGTTGACCGCCAAACCACATGACACATACTAAAACTACGGTACTTAAAAACTCACTCATGGGTGAGGATAAGTCTTTTTTACGCAATAGCTTAGTCATCGTAGCTCGGTAGCTATCGCTATTTTTTTCAAACTGTTTTTGTATGATTTGTTCCGCTCGAAATGCTTTAATGATACGTAAGCCACCGATGTTTTCTTCTATGTTGGAAAGTATTTCACCCATTTTACTTTGCCCTTCTTCAGACGATTTCTTTAAACTTTTGCCAATACGAGCAATGAGGAATCCAGCAATAGGAAATAATACAATAACGAATACCGTTAGTTCTGGGCTTATGAAGACTAAACTAGCCAAGAAAATAATGATATTTAAAGGGTCTTTGAAAATCATTTCTAAAGAACTCATTATGGACCATTCAATCTCCACCAAGTCTGTAGTCATACGAGCAATGATATCGCCTTTTCTTTTTTCGGTATAGTAGCCAAGGGGCAAATTCAAAACCTTCTTATGTAAAGCGTCTCTCATATCACGCACAACACCATTACGAATAGGTGTTAGAAAAAATAAGGCTAAGTATCGAAATAGGTTTCGAAAAAGGAACATGACCAATACCAACCCACAAATAAATAGCAAAGCATCTATTTGCCCTCTGCTTTCTATGATTTGAGTAATTTGAAGATAGAAGTTTTCTTTAATAGAAGTTGTGCTAAAGCCTAGTGGCGGTGCTTGATATACTTTTTCTTGTGTGCCAAAGAGTAAGCCCAAAAAAGGAATAATCATCGTTATAGATACCAAAGAAAACAGCACTGTAAGGATGTTAAATACAATATTAAACACAGCATAAATCCAGTACGGTTTAGCAAATCGCAACACCCTTAAAAAATCCTTCATAGTGCAAATGTATTTAAATTGCTCTTTTTAAGGTTCTAAAAATTTATCTTTGTTCTATGGAAAGTACAAGACAGAAGAAAGTTTCTAGACAACTATTGAAAGATTTGTCAGAGATTTTACAGCTTAAAGGCAGGGATATAATAGGCACATCTTTGGTGTCTGTAACAGTAGTGCGAATTTCTCCAGATTTATCAGTGGCTAGAGTATATATTAGTGTCTTTGGCACAGAAGAGAAAGAAGCATTACTCAAAAGAATAAACCAACAGTCTTATGCTATTCGCAAAAAATTGGGCGAACGTATTCGCAATCAAATGCGTAAAGTTCCCGAGTTAAAATTTTTCCTTGACGATTCTGTCGATTATTCACAACAAATTGATGACTTATTAAAATAGATATTGAAAGTTGCCTTTTATATCGCCAAGCGCTATTTGTTCGCTAAGAAATCCAAGAATGTAGTCCATTTTGTGAGTTTAGCCTCTATGATTGGTGTGGCTATCGGAACGGCAGCTTTGATATTGGTTTTATCGGTGTTTAATGGTTTTGAGAAGCTGATACTATCGTTGTATAATTCTTTTGACCCCCCTATAAAAGTGAGTGTTGTTGAGGGTAAAGTATCAGCTTTTGAAGAAGCTAAAAATTATCTTGATGAGCATTCAATTCTGTATTCAGAGGTGTTAGAAGAAAAGGTCTTGTTACGTTATCAAGACAAGGAATATATCGCTACTTTAAAAGGGGTTGATTCTAATTTCAAAGGTATTAACGCTATTGATAGCATGCTCATCTCTGGCGACTATTTGGATGTTTATGAAGCTCAAAATACGGCAGTGGTAGGGCAAGGTGTAGCCTATTACCTTTCTATGAGTGTAGGGAATGTTTTTGATCAATTACAAGTCTATGTTCCCGACAGAGAGAAAAAGAATCTATTGCGCCCTGAAAATTCATTCATTCAAAAAAGTATTCTACCTGTTGGTGTATTTGCTATTCAAGCTGATTTTGATGCGGAATATGTGCTTACCAATATCGCTTTTGTTAGAGAGGCGCTAAATAGAGATAGCCTTTCATCTTCATCTTTAGAAATCCTTTGTGAAGATGCTCAAATTCAAAGCGTTCAAACCGATTTGCAAAGCTTATTGGGAGATTCATATAGTGTGAAAAGTAAATACGAACAACACGCTTTTTTATACAAAATATTGAACTCGGAAAAATTGGCGGTATTTATCATTTTGAGTTTTATCCTCATCATTGCTACCTTCAATATAATTGGTGCTTTGACGATGCTAATGATAGAAAAGAAAAACGATATTAAATTACTTTTTCATCTTGGTGCATCGCCTCAAGTCGTTAAGCGGATCTTTTTATTTGAAGGGCTTCTGACGACTGCCGTTGGCGCTATATCAGGATTACTTTTAGGCTTATTTATTGCTTGGCTACAAATACAATTCGGATTGCTAAAAATGGGTAATGGTTCTTTTGTGGTAAATAGTTATCCTGTTGTGATAGAGCCTTGGGATATAGTATTGGTACTGATTACCGTTTTTGGAATTGGGTGTATTGCTAGTCTTATCCCTTCAAGACAATTGGTCAAACGCTTTTTTTAGTCATCAATAAGTTTTTGAGGAAGGAGCAATTAAGCGATTCAGTTCTTTCAACTCTTCTTTTGTCAAATCACGGTGTTGTCCTATTTCTAAGTCCAAATGAATATTCATAATACGGATGCGCTTAAGCCTTACCACATGATAGCCTAAGTATTCACACATTCGACGTATTTGTCTATTTAGCCCTTGAGTCAGAATGATTTTAAATCGGTAATCGGCAATCTTTTTCACCTTACATGGTCTGGTAACGGTATCCAAAATAGGAATACCTTGACTCATCTTTTTTACAAACTGATCGTCAATGACTTTATTGACATGAACGATGTATTCTTTTTCGTGATTATTTCTGGCACGTAATATTTTATTGACGATATCCCCATCGTTAGTCATAAGGATTAGGCCTTCACTGGCTTTGTCAAGTCTGCCGATTGGAAAAATGCGTTTGGGGTATTTGAGAAAGTCAATAATGTTGTCTTTTTCTACTCGTGTGTCGGTGGTGCACACAATACCTGTTGGCTTGTTAAGAGCTATATAAACTGGAGCTTCCTCATTTTTAACTACAGCTTTTCCATCGACACATACCTTGTCGCCTTCGACTACTTTAGTCCCCATAAGCGGTACTTCACCATTGATTGTAATGCGTCCTTGCTCGATGAGTTTGTCTGCCGCTCGTCTGGAGCAATAGCCTACTTCACTTAAATATTTATTGATGCGTGTTTCTTTCATTCTATTTTAATGCCATTAGCTGTTCCCCAAAACATTTCCCCAAAAAAGTTTTCGTATTCAAAATCGTAAAAAATGGAATCTCCTATTATTTTACCACTGCTATTGTGAGCTTTATAGCCATCGGTATTAATAATTTCTTGAAATTCGACAAACAAACTGTCTCCATCAATTTGAGCGGAAACTTGTGTATAGTCTGCTGTGGGGTTGTCAGTATAAGTGTGAACTTTTGCCCAATTCCTGATTATAATTTGACTAGGATTATCTTCATTTTGAACGATTTCCATCGTGTAGTTTCGTTCTGCTCCCCATTCATTAGGTATCATGCCACCAGTAATGCTATCATTAATGGAATATATCCCTATAAAATTTTCACTCAAATACTTACATGAACCATTATCCTTTACAGCATTTAAGTTGTAATTTAGGGCTAGTAAATCTGTACAGCCTTCTTCTTCTTTGCATGAGGAGAAAAATAAGGTAACTCCTACCATAACAATAAAAATGGATTGTGGTTTAAACAAATTCATATTCACCAAATGTACGTTCTATTTCGCTAAGAATCTCAAAAAGTTCTTCTGGCTGTTGTGCCGTCACTAGTCGCATTCTGTATTCTTTAAAATTGGGAATATGTTTAAAATAATTGGTGTAGTGTCGCCTTGTTTCTACAACGCCTAAGATTGGACCTTTCCATTTTAAGGAAAATTCCAAATGCTCTTTACATACTTCTATGCGTTCTTTCATAGTAGGCTTAGGCAGTTCTTGTCCTGTTTTTAGAAAGTGTTTTATTTCGTTGAATATCCAAGGGTAACCAATAGATGCTCGGCCTATCATTATACCATCAACACCATATTTTTCTTTTTTCATTTTTGCCGTTTGAGGGCTGTCTACATCGCCATTTCCGAATACAGGAATGTGCATGCGTGGGTTGTTTTTTACATCGGCAATTAAGCTCCAATCGGCTTCACCTTTGTACATCTGCTTACGTGTACGACCATGAATAGCTATAGCTTGAATGCCAACATCTTGTAGGCGTTCGGCAATTTCAACAATGTGTTTGCTATTATCGTCCCAGCCCAATCGTGTTTTAACGGTTACGGGCAGATGAGTAGAGTTAACAATCTCTTTAGTCATAGCCACCATTTTAGGTATGTCTTTAAGTATTCCAGAACCTGCACCTTTGCAGGTTACTTTCTTAACAGGGCAGCCGTAATTGATATCTATGAAGTCAGGGTTGACCTTCTCGCATATTCTAGTCGTTTGCTTCATAGACTCTATATCGTGTCCGAAAATTTGAATAGCTAGTGGACGCTCATAGTCGAAGAAATCTAGCTTTTGAGTGCTCTTTACAGCATCTCGTATTAGACCTTCCGAAGAGATAAACTCAGTGTACATGACATCAGCTCCGTGGCGTTTGCACAGCGCACGAAAAGGGGGATCACTGACATCTTCCATCGGTGCTAACAGCAATGGAAATTCTCCTAAATCGATATTACCTATCTTTACACTCATTTTTGCAAAACTAACCATTTTATTATTCGATATGAATCTAAGAGGCATTTATCAAGATTACGCCCCGCTAAAGCAATTATTTATCCTATTCATGTTACTCTTTGTGAGTTTTATTTTTTGTTATGCTCTAGGAATGTTAGGTGTTGGTATCATTGATGCGCCTTCGTTAAGCGATTTTGAAAATAAGGCAACTATACAATCTCTAAAATTTTTACAGGCTTTCAGTTCTATTGGCATATTCATTTTACCGCCTTTTTTGTTTGCTTATTTAACTAACAAATCTCTAAATTTCATGTCCATTAGTCGTCAGCAATTCGTATTGACGGTTGGTATTATGGTTTTTGCTTTTCCATTAATCAATGCCTTAGCGTTATGGAACGAGGGTTTGCATTTACCCTCTTTTTTGTCCGATGTTGAGGCTTGGATGCGTTCGGCAGAAAGTCAAGCCATGAAAATAACGGAAGCCTTTTTACAGGTTGATACTACTTGGGATTTATGGATAAATATAGTCATCATCGGTGTTATTCCAGCATTAGGCGAGGAGCTTTTGTTTCGAGGAGTAATACAGAAAGAGCTATTTTCTAGAAGTGGAAAGATACACCTTAGCATCTGGATAACGGCTTTTTTATTTAGTGCGATGCACTTGCAGTTTTTAGGTTTTATCCCTCGTTTTCTTATTGGCGGATTGTTGGGCTACTTATTCTATTGGAGCGGCTCTATATGGCTACCTATCCTAGCTCACTTTGTCAATAACGCAGGAGCCGTTATTTTGACTTACTTCATCGCTCAACGCAGTATCTCTAAAGATATAGAAACGATAGGCACTGCTGATGGGCAGTTCACTATGCTCGTCTTTGCTTTATTAGGACTTGCGATGTTTATGTATTTACTCAAAGCTATATCTTCTAGTGATTAGAGCAAAAAAAAGACCCGTTAAAAAACGGGCCTTTGACTTTAAAAAATAAATACAATCCTTACTGTATTTTCTTTCTTGTAGAATAGTTAATCTTCAAAGCGTTAGCTTTACGAAGCTCTTGTTTTACGTCTGTTACTACGCCCATTTTTGTATTCTGATCGGCTTTGATAGAGGTGGTCATAAATGGCACTTCTTTTTCATCACGAGCAGCACGTTCTGAGGTAATATACTGTGGAATATCATCAACGGTAGCAAAAGCATCGTTGAGTTGAATACGAGCTTTAGTACCATAGGTAGCTTGCATTCTCTCTACCGGGCTACCGATATAGATGTAGCTTACTAAGGACTTCTTTTCCAGTTTCTGAATTTCTGTTGCCTGTGGCAAACTTTGCTGTACCATAATCGTTGTTTCACGCATTACGGTAGTTACCATAAAGAAGAACAACAACATAAATACGATATCTGGCAATGATGCTGTTGATATACCGGGAGTATCTTTACTCGTATCTTTTTTGAATTTAGACATATTACTTTCCTATATTTTTGGGTTCTGCTTCAGAGATTTTTTGAGGGTATTCCTTTCTTATCTCTTTCTGTTGTGTCTTAGTCAAGTCGCTATACATCACACCAAATTTCTGCATAGATTTATTATCTCTTAATTCTCTGTAGGCGGCAGCCAATTCGTTTTGTACCTGAATGTAGGTTTCGTAAGCTGTCCCTCTATCGTTTTGAAGAGAAATAATGGCTTTTTGTGGGTTGTCTGAAGATTCAGGGTCACGACCATTATTATTGATAAATGCTTTAGCACCAGCACGAAGCTGTGAGATATCCATAAACTCGTTTTCTACCAAAAGTTGGTTGTTAGAATTTATCAATACCACATAGATGTTTTTAGCTTTGATTTGAGAATCATCTTGAATAACATCTTCTTCAGGCATTGGAGGTAGTTTACGTGCCAAACCAGTATCTACATCCATAGTAGTTGTTACTAGGAAGAAGATAAGCAGTAAGAACGCTATATCTGCCATAGAGCCTGCATTGATTTCCGATGCACCTTTTGCTCTTCTTGCCATAATTTACTTTTTAAATAGTTTACCCAATTCAGCAAAGAGAACTGCAGCAATAGCACCTAAAGAAAGGATGTAAAAGACAATTAAGCCCATACCCACTCGCTTAGTAGATGCTTCCGTCATGCCGAACTTTTCAGAACCAGGGAAAGTCATAATATCGCCTGATGCTAGTACGTAGGATATTACTGTTATAAACAGCAATCCGCCTATACCCATCAGCGCATTTTTTCCTTTGGATGGATTCTTGGCCAAAAACATTAGGGGATAGACGATAGCAGCTAAGGCCGCCACAGCTATCATAATGTAGGTTAGAATCAATCCGCCATTGATTAAAAAATCTGACATATTACTTGATTTTATTTTTTACTAAAATATCTACAAATGAGATAGAAGCATCTTCCATAGTGTTCACGATGCTATCGATTTTTGCAACGATGTAGTTGTAAAAGATTTGCAATATCATTGCTACGATAAGACCGAATACGGTTGTTAAAAGTGCTACTTTAATACCTCCAGCTACTAATGATGGAGAAATATCACCAGCCGCTTCAATAGCGTCGAATGCGCCAATCATACCAATTACAGTACCCATGAAACCAAGCATTGGTGCTAGTGCGATGAATAATGAAATCCAAGAAAGACCTCTTTCTAAAAGTCCCATCTGTACACTTCCGTAAGCCACAACTGATTTTTCAACCACGTCAATACCTTCACCAGAACGGTCTAAACCTTGGTAGAAAATACTTGCAACAGGACCAGCAGTATTTCTGCAAATCTCTTTAGCGTTATCTACATTGCCAGAAGATAAAGCCCCTTCGATGTCTGATAATAAAGCATCAGCATTAGTTGTTGCTTTGTTTAAATAGATGATTCTTTCTATACAAAGTGCTAATCCTAAGATAAGACACAATAGAACGATACCCATAAAAGATGGACCACCTTCAATAAATTTTTGTTTGATTACTTGGTGGAAAGAAGGGCTTTCTTCAACAACAGCACTTGGCTTTTCAACAGCAGGAGCAGTTTCAACTACTTCTTCTTCAACAGCTGTAGTGTCTTCTACTTGTGTTGTTGCTTCACCTTCTTCTTGTGTAATAGCATAGGATACTTGACTTAGCCCTAAGGTTAGGGAAATAGTCAGCATAAAAAGAGCTAATAGATTTTTCATTTCAATGTTAGTTTTAAATTGTGTTTTTTTTAAAGTCATCGCAAATTTACACAAATTAATAGTTTAAAAAAATGCACTGGAAAATTAAATCTTGAGTAAGTTGTATTGTTGTAATAACAAACAACCTTTGTTGGCGCGAGCATCCTTGCTCCTGCCACTCTATTTAAGGTCTTTAAACAGAAAAAACACCCTTTGGGGTGCTTTTGTCTATTGCGGAAAGGAAGGGATTCGAACCCCCGATACATTGCTGTATACACGCTTTCCAAGCGTGCGCCTTAAGCCACTCGGCCACCTTTCCAATAGGGTTGGCAAATCTACTAAATGCTTTTTAATTGCTGAGTTCTCCCCTCAAAGAAATTTGAAGGTATTCTTTAATTTTTGTGTTGGAGTAGTCGCTGCCCAACAAATACATGAGCTTGGTTAGTGCGGCTTCGGTGGTCATGTCCTTGCCACTAACAACGCCTATCTGTTCTAGCTTAGAGCTGGTCTCGTATAGCCCCTGGCTAACACTGCCCGACTGACACTGGCTCACATTCAACATAATTTTCCCCTCAACAATGGCTTTTTTTATACTTTCCAAAAACCATTCCGAAGTAGTGGCATTACCTGCTCCAAAGGTTTCTAAAATAATACCCTTGTATGGCAAGTCTAGTATGGATTCTACATATTCTTTTTTCATGCTCGGAAATAACTTCAAGATCACAACCTCGTCAGATAGTTTGCTGTGCAAGGTCAAATCTTTATTGGTATGGTCGTAGCTTATGGGACTGTATTTTATCTTTAAACCTGCCTCGGCAAGGTTAATGAAGTTGGGACTTTTGAAAGCCTCGAAGTGTTCGGCATTGGCTTTGGTACAGCGGTTCCCTCGCATAAGGTGGTATTCGAAATAAACACATACCTCTGGTATACTTCCTTGGGCTGCAATTTCTATAGAGGTAATAATGTTTTCTTTAGCGTCCGTTCGGCGTACACCTATAGGCAATTGCGCACCTGTTAGTATAACGGGTTTATTCAAATTTTCGAGCATAAAACTCAGTGCTGAGGCAGTATATGCCATGGTGTCTGAACCGTGCAGAATAACAAAGCCATTGTAATTATTGTACTCTTTTTCAATGAGCTGCGCTAGTTGTACCCATACCTCTTTGGACATATTGGACGAGTCTATCGGTTGGTCAATGCTGATAGCCTTGATGTCAATGTCAAAAGTGTTGAGCTCAGGAATTTGTTGGCTTAGGGTTTCTAAATCGAAAGGTTTTAAGCTCCCTTCAGGAGTCTTGTACATGCCAATCGTACCTCCTGTATATATTAGTAGTACGGAATCTGTAAAATTCATAACTTAAAAAGTGTTTTAGCGTTTTGTGTGGTTATCCTTGCTACCTCTTCAATATCCATTTCATAAATATCGGCTAATTTTTGTGCCATTAGCGGAATGAATGCACTTTCGTTGCGCTGACCTCGGTGTGGCGTAGGGGCAAGGTAAGGGCTATCGGTTTCTAAAATGAGTTGCGCTAAAGGTAAGCCTGATAGGGTTTGGTCTAAGCCACTATTTTTAAAGGTAACCACTCCACCTATACCTAACATAAAACCCATATCAATAGCTCTTAGTCCTTGTTCTTTGGTGCCTGTAAAACAATGAAAAACACCTCGCAACTTTTCGTCATTAACTTCTTCTATGACCTCAAATATTTCATCAAAACTTTCTCGTATATGTATGGCTACTGGCAAATCGTATTCCTTAGCCCATATCAATTGCTGACGAAAAGCCTTTTTTTGAATGTCTAAAGTGCTTTTGTCCCAATACAAATCAATACCAATTTCGCCTACCGCTACATATTTACCTTTGTCAAGTTGAGCTTTCACAATTTCCAATTCTTTCAAATAATCATCCTTCACATCGCAAGGGTGTAAGCCCATCATAGGGTAGCAATGCTCTGGAAAATCTTGGCATAATTGATGCATAGCTTCAATGGTTTCACTACTGATGTTGGGTAGTAGCATTTTGCTTACGCCATTATCAATAGCTTTTTGCACGACAGCATTTCTGTCCTCGTCAAACTGTGAAGAAAATAAATGGGTATGTGTATCTATAAGGTTCATTGGGGCAAAATTAGGATAATTTCTTTAGCTTTGAACGGTGTCAAAATCGATGAAAATATTAGTTATTCGCTTGAGTTCTATCGGCGATATTGTGCTGACTTCGCCAGTAGTAAGAATATTAAAAACACAACTCAATGCTGAGGTTCACTTTCTGACCAAAACGAATTTTTCTTCTTGGCTATCGCACAACCCTTATATTGATACTATCCATCATTATGAAGAAGGCAACGAGCCGTTGAAAAAAGAAAAATTTGACCTCATAATAGATTTACACCACAACCTGCGTACTCTGAAAGTGAAACGGGCTTTGAATGTGCCTTCTACAAGTGTCAATAAATTGAATATTAAAAAGTTTTTGCTAACGACTTTTAAATGGAACATTATGCCACCTATTCATATGGTGGATAGAAATGTGGCGACCATAGAGCATTTGGGGGTAAAAAACGATATGCAAGGACTAGACTTTTTTCTTCCAGAGTCAGAAATCTTGCCAGAAGAGTTCCAATTGAAACAGCCATTTGTGGCTGTCGTAATTGGTGGGCAACACGCCACAAAAATATTACCGACCTATAAACTTATTGAATTGTGTCATCAGCTCAATCGTCCTTTTGTTTTGGTGGGCGGTCCTGAAGATAAAGATAGAGGAGAAGAAATAATACTAGCGACTTCTCAAGGTTTAAACGCTTGTGGCAAACTGTCTTTAACCCAATCGGCTTTATTGGTCAAAGGGGCGGACTTTGTAGTTTCTCACGATACGGGCATGATGCATATTTCTGCAGCCCTTAAAAAGAAAATATATTCGGTGTGGGGTAATACCGCACCAGCTTTTGGCATGGTGCCTTATCTTCCTGATCCTGAATCGGTAATGGTGGAGAATAAAGAATTAGGATGTCGTCCTTGTTCCAAGATAGGCTATGCCAAATGCCCACGTGGACATTTCAAGTGTATGACAGAAATAGATTTCAGTCCTATTAAGTAAACAGTGCTTTTAGCTCTGTGGCATCCTCAGGCTTCAACCTACCTGCAAGAATTAAACTCAATTGGCGTCTGCGTAAGGCTCCTTCAAAACGCTCTTTTTCTAAATCAGACTCAGCACTAATAGAAGGTACAGAAATAGGATTACCCAATTGGTCAACGGCTACAAAAGTATAGATAGCTTCGTTACATTTTTGTCGCCCTTTGGTGGCTTGATTTTCCATCCATACATCTACAAATACCTCCATAGACGACTTGAATGCTCTCGATACTTTAGCTTCTAAAGTGACAATGCTACCCCTTGGGATAGGCTTTTCAAAAGATACATTATTTACCGATGCAGTAACTACAATTCGCCCACAATGACGGTGTGCAGAAATAGCGGCTGCAATATCCATCCAATGCAAAAGACGACCACCCATTAGGTTATCTAAATTGTTGGTATCGTTAGGAAGTACCATCTCGGTAAGAGTGGCTAAACTTTGTAAAGGTGTTTTGGATGACATTGTTTTAATTTAGTGATAAAAGCCAAGCTGAAGAATTGGTTCTTTTAATTTTTCGAAGTGCAATTAGAGCGTCAGAAGAATTTACAAAACCATCGTAGCATACTCTGTAAAGCCCTGAACTACTTTGATTGACGATTTTAGAATTGCCAAAGTTTGCACCCTTCAATCTATCTATCATTTTCTGAGCGTTTTTCTCTGACGAAAATGCACCTGCAATAATAAAATGCTTGTCCAACTCAATCGATACAGGACTAGCGATATTCTCCTTTGCTTGATAGAATGATATCACAGCCTCTTCAATTTCATTAGTAGGGCTTTCAATATCAAAAGAAGCTATGCTATACGTCTTGACCGTCTCTACAACTTCTGTAGATGATGAAGAAAAAGGAGAAAGATTAGCGTAAGTTGTTTGTATCTTTTCTTTATTGGAAATACCCAATGCACTAACCATTAAAAGAGGGAGAAGAACTGCCGCTGCTTTCAACCAAGGCTTTTTGTTGCTTGGTAAATGTTTCTTGTCAATGTGCTTGATTTTTTCTTCAAATCGTTCTTGAACAGATGTACGTTCAATAGCAGGGTATTGTAATGTCGTTAGTCCAAAACTATCTAACAAATGATTGCGTGAGTTAGACTGAACAAACAATATTTTGTCTTCAGAAGTATGCAATAAAGTACCTACTTCATCGATGAAAACTTTTTTATAAAGCTGTAAAGACTCCTTCAAATCGATTACATACTTATCCAATTCTTTTTTAGCTTGTTTGAAAGTCAAGCCTTCACAAGAAGCTATTTCATTCACCAGTAGTCCGTCATTGTTTTGTAAACTTTTATTAAAAACAATGGTCTTTTTGGGAGCGTACATAAGGTGTGATTGGCTGTCAATACGTGCCGACTCATAGTTGGCAACAAAGCCACCAAAGTCTGGAATGACTACACAATTGTGCTCACACAAAAGGAATGAAATGTGCTTGTTAATTTTTATCTTCATCGTTTTGCTAAAGTATCAAAATCAGCAACTGTCCCCAAATCTTTCAATAATTTTTTTCAAATCTGCTGGAGTATCCACAGAATGGGATTCAAATGGAGTTTCTAAAACCGATAGCTTATAACCATTTTCTAACCACCTCCACTGTTCTAGTTTGTGTTCAATTTCTAGAGAAGACGGCTTTAGCTTACATACCTTTTCTAAAATATCAGATCGGTAAGCATAAATGCCAATATGTTTAAAAAAGGCACCTTTCTGAAAAGGGGAATTTATAAGCCTATCAAAGGAAATAGCAACACCATTAGCATCAAAATTTACTTTTGGTTTGCTCGTGTTGACTAATATTTCTTCATTTTCAATGCTTTTAGCTAGAGTTGCTATCTCAATGTTTTGGTTGGTAAAAGCATCAATTAGTTGATTAATTTGCTTGGGTTCAATGAAGGGCTCATCGCCTTGAATATTAACCACTGCGTCGTATTTTTCAGTCAGCGATAATAGTACTTCTAAGCACCTATCTGTGCCACTAATATGTTGGCTTGAGGTCATTATTGCCTCGCCACCAAAAGACTTGACTTCATCAACAATACGTTGGTCGTCAGTGGCAACTACTATTTTATCTAACTTGGACAGTTGGGCTCTTTCATAAACTCGGCGTATCATACTTTTTCCTAGAATATCTGCTAGTGGTTTGCCCGGCAAACGTGTCGAATTATATCGAGCTGGTATGATTCCTATTATTGTCATAAAGCAACTCCAAATTTGAGAGATATGGTTCTCGGTGCCATCATATTTGAGGGGCGCGTTTGATATTCTCTATTGAATAGGTTGTTTATAATTAGTGATACTGATGCGGCATCGCTCAATTGGCAGATAATTCTACTATCAACGATAAAATCGCCATCGGATAAATTTTCTCTAGATTGCGGAATGCCTGGCACTATAGTTTCAAAGAAGGAAGAAACAAATATATTGTCCACATTGAGCATAAAACTATTGTATCTTAAACTAGAGCCAAACGACCATTTGCCCATTTTGTATTCAGCATCTAACTTAGCTACATGTTTGTGACGATACTTTAAAAATAAGGTATTGGAATCTAATGAACTCGTATTATAATAATTGAGTTCGTTGCCATTAGCATCTTCACCATATGGAATTTCAGGATTTAAAGGAATGGCATCAATATAGGTATATCCTGCTAGTAGGAAAAGTTCATTTTTACCTATTTTACCTCCTGCACTTAAAGAGAGTTCAAGACCTGAAATTCTGGTGTCACCAATATTTATGGATTTGAAACCTAAACCCAAGCTGTTACTAGTTGTTTGTTCCCACTGACCAAAGCTAAACTCCATCATATTTTCGTATTCCATTATGAAGCCTGCAATATCCAAATAGCCACCCCAATTACCCAGCTTAAATCCTTGTTTTAAAGCTAATTCTGAGCTCCAACCAGATTCAGGTTTTAGCTGTGGATTTTGATAAACATAAATACCGCTAGTTACTTCTGTTTCTATAAACAATTCAGCAATACTCGGGAAGCGGTATCCTTGCCCCCATGATGATCTTAAAAAAGTGCCTTCTGCCAATTGATAATTGATACCTGCTCTGAAAACAGGCTTTGCCGCCTTGAATGAGTTTATGGTGTCTCCATTTGTCATTTCATAATATTCACTTGTCTGTAGCTTGAACTGCTCGTACCTAGCACCAAATGATAAATTGATTTTTGAACCTAACTTTTTATCCAACTGAGTGAAGATGGCATTGTTGAGTCTGTAATTGGTGCCATTGAATAACTCTGCAACAGCATCTACATACTCATTCATTAGTCCTGTTGTCCAATTTAAGCCTATAGGCTCAATGTGTTTTTGATATTGATATTCGGTGTAATAAGTGGTGGATTTATTGTCTTGTCCGTCAGGGTCATTTTTAGTTTCGTTATCATTAATAACTTTCATGTACCTTGTTCGGATATTATGTTTATCTCCATTTCTAGGATTCACATAAGTAATGTAGGGGTCAATATTATGCACATCGCCACTTGTTTTAGTAACAGAACTATCTAAAGCTATATAAGCGGACTCATAGCTTTCCCATATTAAGGCAGAAGCTGTTTTGTTAAATAAAAAATTAGCATTTACTCCGTAGGATAAGCCCTCTATCTTTTGGTTTCTGTATCGGGTATTAAAATTTACTCTTTGTCTTGAAGTTATTTCTTTATACCTATAACCCTCATCTTCAAGAAGAAAACCGCCAAATACCAAATCAAAGTTTCCTATTTTTTGTTTGTGAAGAAAATCCATACCATAGATCTTCTGATTTCTTTCACCCCACCAGTTTAAACTTTGCCGTTTAGCATCATCATAATAGCCATAATGTAAGTTTATTTTTGTTTCTGGTTTATCCGTTGGATATGCTGTCCTGATGTTGATAACCCCATTAAGAGCTGAAGAGCCATATAATGCAGATGATGCTCCTTTAATAATTTCTACTTGATTAATATTTTCAGTAGATATTAAACTCCATTGCGCCTGTCCTGCATCGCCAGAGATAAGAGGCATATCATCGACCAATACTTGTACTCGGGTTCCTGCGCCATAGCTCCAGCCACTACCACCACGTATATTAGCCTGACCATCAGTAATATTAACACCAGGTACTTGATCTATAGCAGTTTGAATATTAGTGGTGTTTTTGTTTGCAATCAGTTGCGACTTAATAACTTCTATGGAAACGGTTGTTTCTTCTATACGTTGTTCAAACTTTCCTGCTGAAACAACAACAGTTTCGATTAGTTTAGCATCTTCACTCATCTCTACCACCACTTCTTTATTTTCGCCAGTAGAAAGATTTAGGTTTATAACTTGATCTTTATAACCTATAAACTTAAATGTTAACTTATGAATACCTTCAGATGTTTTAATCATAAAATTACCATTTACATCAGAAGAAGCAACGCCATTTTCATTAAGAATGATATTAACTCCGATTAGAGGTTCTTTACTTGAATTGTCTAAAACGATTCCAGTTATTTCTTGGCCATAAACATTCGAAAATGCAAATATTAAAACCACTAGAATATAACGGCAAAAACGTTTCATAAATTATATTGTTTAGTTTTGCAAAGTACGAATTTAATGTCATGTCACAAGAGCTTGTTTTTCAATTAGGGCTTTCACTTATTAAAGGTGTTGGTCCAGTAACCGCCAAAAAGTTAATTGCTTATTGTGGCGGTCCAGAAGCCGTATTTAAGGAGAAGATTTCTAATCTAAAAAAGATTCCAACTATTGGGAGTGCCTTAGCTAATGAAATACAAAACCCCACTGTTCTGAAAAGAGCTCAAGAAGAAATTAATTACATAGACAAACATAAAATAGAAGTATTGTCATTTTGGGATTCACATTACCCATATCAATTAAAACAATGTGTTGATGCACCTATTTTGTTGTTTAGTAAAGGAAAAATAGAGTGGAACGATAAACCCATCATTAGTGTTGTAGGCACTCGCAAGGCCAGTGCAAACGGTGGGCTTAAAGTCATATAATCACGCAAACTTCCATCTGTATTCCAATCCTGCTAAAGATTTAATACATATAAAGTTTGACGTAGCTGAAAATCAATCTAAACTTCAGTTGATCGATGTTTCTGGCAAAATAATATGGAAGAAAGAATTAAACTCAAATGAGCTTGAAACTCTTCAATTATCGACAATTAATTTTGCTCGAGGTATTTATTTTTTACAATATCAGACAGAATCAAACATGAATAATATCAAAAAAGTCATCCTATATTAAATTAGTGTACTACTTACACCATGTAAAAGCTGTTTAGATTAGGTCATTAAAAAAGTTGATGATATGCTATTTTTTAGTCCAAAATTTTCAAAAAAAAATCATTTGAATATTGAAAAATGATACATTTGTTGGCGAAAAATAACTAACTATTATGTCTGTAAAACACCAAGATAAAATAGATGCATTCATGCAGAATGTATTAGCTAAGGATGGTCATGAGCCCGTTTTTATTCAAGCAGTGCAAGAAGTAGCTGAAGCTATAATTCCATTTATGGAAGACAATCCTAAGTACAAATTTTCAAATCTATTGGAGCGTATTGTAGAGCCTGAAAGGACTATTATTTTTAGAGTTCCATGGGTTGATGATAGTGGAAATACTCATGTGAATAGAGGTTTTAGAGTCGAATTTAATTCAGCAATAGGACCTTATAAAGGAGGATTGAGATTTCATCCTTCTGTTAATTTGGGAATCCTTAAGTTTTTAGGCTTCGAGCAAGTGTTTAAAAATTCACTTACAACACTTCCTATGGGAGGAGGAAAAGGAGGTTCAGATTTTGACCCTAAAGGAAAATCAGACAACGAGGTTATGCGTTTTTGTCAATCCTTTATGACTGAATTGAGCCGTCATATTGGACCTAACACGGATGTTCCTGCGGGTGATATTGGCGTTGGTGGTAGAGAGATTGGCTATTTATTTGGTCAATACAAGCGCATACGAAATGAGTTTACTGGCGTTCTCACGGGCAAAGGTATTAATTGGGGAGGTTCACTAATTAGACCTGAAGCTACAGGATATGGAACGGTATATTTTGCTCAAAATATGTTAGCTACTAAAAACCAAGATTTTAAAAATAAGGTAGTTGCTATCTCTGGCTCTGGTAATGTAGCCCAGTATGCTTGTGAAAAAGCTACACAGCTAGGCGCTAAAGTTGTTACGCTTTCAGACTCTTCAGGATATATCTACGATGAAGATGGTATAGATGCCGAAAAATTAGCCTTTGTCATTGATTTAAAAAATGTCAAAAGAGGTAGAATTAAAGAATATGCTGAAAAATTTAATTGTGAATTTTTTGAAGGTCAACGACCTTGGTCCGTCAATTGTGATATTGCGCTACCGTGTGCCACGCAAAACGAATTGAACGGTGAGGAAGCAAAAACACTTATAGCTAATGGCTGTATCTGTATTTCTGAAGGAGCAAATATGCCATCTACACCAGAGGCTATTGAAGCCTTCCAGGCCGCAAAAATATTATTTGCACCGGGCAAAGCCTCTAATGCAGGAGGTGTAGCAACATCAGGTTTAGAAATGTCACAAAACTCTCTAAGAATGAATTGGACTAGAGAAGAAGTTGATGAAAAGCTCAAGCGAATTATGAAAGATATTCATACCTCATGCGTAAGATATGGCACTGACGGCGATTTCGTTGACTATGTTAAGGGAGCGAATATTGCTGGTTTCGTCAAGGTGGCAGACGCTATGTTAGACCAAGGCGTGGTATAAGTTTCAAAATTAATTTTTTACAAAGGGAGGAAACTCCCTTTTTTCTTTTCTAAAAATACTTAATAAGATGTACGGTAAATTAAAAAATCAATTAATAGAAGAACTGAAATCAATTAAAGATTCAGGGCTATATAAAAATGAAAGGACAATTGTTACTCCTCAAGGGGCTGATATCCGTGTCTCTTCAGGTGATGAGGTTGTCAATTTTTGTGCAAATAATTATTTGGGGTTATCTTCACATCCTCGAGTAATTCAAGCCGCTAAAGATGCTTTAGATACACATGGTTTTGGATTATCTTCAGTAAGATTTATCTGTGGAACCCAAGACATCCATAAAACATTAGAACAAAAAATAGCTGAATTTTTAGGAACAGAAGACACCATCTTATATGCTGCTGCATTTGATGCCAATGGTGGTGTTTTTGAACCACTGTTTGGTAAAGAAGATGCTATTATTTCTGACGCATTGAATCATGCTTCCATAATTGATGGTGTCCGATTGTGTAAGGCTGCTCGTTACAGATATAACAACAACGATATGGCTGATTTGGAACAGAAATTGATAGAGTCTCAAGCCCAGCGCAACAGAATTATTGTAACAGATGGTGTTTTTTCAATGGATGGTTATATCGCTCAGCTAGATAAAATATGTGATTTGGCTGAAAAGTATGATGCTTTAGTTATGGTTGATGAATGTCATTCAACAGGTTTTGTTGGAAAAACAGGACGAGGAACTCATGAGTATCACAATGTAATGGGCAGAGTTGATATTATCACCGGTACTTTAGGTAAGGCTTTGGGTGGTGCAATGGGAGGGTTTACTTCAGGTAGGAAAGAAATAATAGATATGTTAAGACAACGTTCTAGACCCTATCTTTTTTCTAATTCTTTAGCACCATCTATTGTTGGTTCTGCCATCGAAGTGTTGGATATCTTATCTTCCTCAACTGATTTGAGAGATAAGTTAGAAAGCAATACTTCTTACTTTAGAAGTAAAATGACTGACGCTGGATTTGATATTAAGGAAGGCGTTCACCCCATAGTTCCCGTTATGCTTTATGATGCAAAAACTTCGCAAATCATGGCTGACAAACTACTAGAAGAGGGGATTTATGTGATTGGATTCTTTTTCCCTGTTGTGCCTAAAGATCAGGCTAGGATTAGAGTTCAAGTTTCAGCGGCACATACCAAGGAGCACCTAGATAAAGCCATAGCTGCATTTACTAAGGTTGGTCGTGAAATGAAAATTATCAACTAATTATGGTTAATAAAATTTTGTTGAATTAAAATAAAGTTCTACTTTTGCCGACCCTTTGGAATGTGGTATTTCAAAGTGTGTTAATAATAAAAGTAATTTATAGTGGATACACTAAGTTATAAAACGGTATCAGCAAACAAAGAGACTGCTAACAAGCAGTGGGTTTTGGTCAATGCTGAAGATTTGGTTTTAGGTCGTTTGGCTTCACAAGTAGCATTTATGCTAAGAGGAAAGCACAAAACCAATTTCACTCCTCACGCAGATTGTGGTGACAATGTAGTAGTTATCAATGCAGATAAGATTCGTTTGACAGGACAGAAATGGACTGATAGAGAGCACTTTAAGCACACAGGATATCCTGGTGGACAAAAAAGGATTTCTCCAAAAGAATTGTTTGATAGAGACCAAACATCATTAGTGCGCCAAGCTATAAAAGGTATGTTGCCGAAAAACAAATTAGGTAGCGCTCTCTATTCAAACTTACATGTGTATGCTGGCACTGACCACAAGCACGAAGCACAACAACCCAAAGAAGTAAAAATTAAACTATAACGATGGATACAATACACACCATTGGAAGAAGAAAATCTGCCGTTGCTCGTATATACATGAGCAAAGGAAAAGGAAATATCACTGTAAATAATCGTGAGTCTGATAAGTATTTCACTACAGCTACTCTACTTTATAAATTAAACCAACCATTCAGCTTAGTTGACATGGAAGGCAAATTTGACGTTAAAGTAAATGTAAGCGGTGGTGGTATTACTGGTCAAGTAGAAGCAATACGATTGGCAATTTCTCGTGCATTATGTCAACTAGATTCTGAAAACCGTCCAGCTCTTAAAGTTGAAGGTTTGATGACTCGTGACCCTAGAATGGTTGAACGTAAAAAACCAGGACAGAAGAAAGCACGTAAGAAATTCCAGTTTAGTAAGCGTTAATATCTTAGGATATTGTTTAGTATCTAAATTACTTAGACTATAAACCATACTACTAAGTGATTGTTAATTAATGAATGTAAACAATTTAAAAAATGTCTAGAACAAATTTCAAAGAATTATTAGAATCAGGTGTACACTTTGGACACCTAACAAGAAAGTGGAATCCCAAAATGGCTCCTTATATTTTTATGGAGAAAAATGGTATTCACGTTATTGATCTTAACAAAACTATTACAAAATTAGATCACGCTTGTGCTGCACTTAAGCACTTAGCAAAGTCTGGTAGAAAAGTAATGTTTGTTGCAACAAAAAAACAAGCCAAAGAATCTGTATCATCTCATGCTGAAAGAGTGAATATGCCATACATTACAGAAAGATGGTCTGGTGGTTTACTTACCAATTTTGCTACTATCCGTAAGGCAATTAAAAAAATGAACTCTATCGACAAAATGAAAGCCGATGGAACAATTGATACACTTTCTAAAAGAGAACGTTTACAAGTGTCAAGAACACGTGATAAACTGGATAAAAACTTAGGTAGTATTGCTTCAATGAACAGAATACCTGCAGCATTATTTGTGGTAGATATTCACAGAGAACACATTGCTATAGCAGAAGCTAAGAAATTAGGGATACCTACTTTTGCAATTGTTGATACTAACTCTGATCCAAATCAAGTTGATTTCTGTATTCCTGGAAACGACGATGCTAGCCGTTCAATAGAAAAAATAGTTTCTCTTGTAACAGACGCTATTCAAGAAGGTCTTTCCGAAAGAAATTCAGAGAAAGAAGCTGCGGCCTCTGCTAAAGCTGAAGCTAAACAGGCTACTGCTGAAGAAAAGAAAGTAGAAACTCCTGCAGAAGAAAAATAAAACAATAAATTAACTTAATAATACTTTTACGAAATGGCAAAAATAACTGCTGCTGATGTAAATGCACTAAGGAAGCAAACCGGTGCTGGAATGATGGACTGTAAAAAAGCTTTAGTTGAAGCCGAAGGCGATATGGCTCAAGCTATTGACATTCTTAGAAAAACAGGTCAAAAAGTGGCTGCTAAACGAGCAGATAGAGATGCTACTGAAGGTGTAGTTTTATCTGCTACTGACGGACAATTTGGTGCGCTAATTGCACTAAACTGTGAAACAGATTTTGTAGCAAAAAATGAAAGCTTTATTTCATTAGCTAAATCTTTCTTAGATGTAGCAATGGCTAACAAGCCTTCTGATTTGACCGCTTTAAAAGCATGTATGCTTGGCGATATGACTATTGAGGATAAAATTATCGAGCAAACAGGTGTTATAGGTGAAAAATTAGATTTATCATCATACGAAACTATAGAGTCATCTCAAGTTTCAGCTTACATACACGGTGGAAATCGTTTAGCTACTTTGGTAGGTCTTACAGCTGTTGTTGATGAGCAGGTGGGTAAAGATATAGCTATGCAAGTAGCAGCTATGAATCCTATTGCTCTAAATAAAGAATCCGTGTCTCAAGCAACAATTGATAATGAAATTGATGTAGCTAAAGACTTAGCTCGTCAGGAAGGAAAGCCTGAAGAAATGCTAGAAAAAATAGCAATGGGACGTTTGAACAAATTCTTCAAAGAAAATACCTTGCTGAACCAAGAGTTTATCAAAGAATCTAAGACTCCAGTATCTCAGTATTTAAATAAAATTGAGAAAGATTTAACGGTCACAGACTTTAAAAGAGTCGGACTTGGAGTTTAATTATAACTAAATCTATTAAGAGAGTGTTTTTCACTCTCTTTTTTTTGCCTTAAATTAGCGCACTATGAAGTATAAGAGAATTCTTTTAAAATTAAGTGGCGAAGCCCTAATGGGTGACAAACAATTTGGTATTGATACAGAAAAGTTATCATCTTATGCCAATGAAATAAAAACAGCAATAGATTTTGGTGTTGAAGTAGCAGTAGTTATTGGAGGAGGAAATATCTTCAGAGGCGTTCAGGTTGAAGGTCAAGGACTAGATAGAGTTCAAGGCGATTATATGGGCATGTTGGCAACAATAATTAATGGAATGGCTCTGCAATCAGCTTTAGAAAAAGCAGACGTTGAAACTCGATTGTTGACCGCTATTAAGATGGAGCAGGTAGCAGAACCTTTTATTCGTCGTCGAGCAATGCGCCACTTACAAAAAGGTAGAGTTGTCATATTTGGTGGCGGGACAGGTAACCCTTACTTTACTACTGATACAGCTGCAACCTTAAGAGCTATAGAAATTGAAGCGGATGTTATTTTGAAAGGTACTCGAGTAGATGGTATTTACACTGCGGATCCAGAAAAAGATGATTCAGCGACCAAGTACGACACTATCACATTCAAAGAAGTTTATGAAAAAGAGCTTAATATAATGGATATGACGGCTTTTACTTTGTGTAATGAGAATAAATTACCAATTGTTGTTTTTGATATTAACAAAAAACAAAACCTATATAAGATGCTTCAAGGTGAGTCTGTTGGCACCTTAGTTAACTTTTAGATTTTAAAATATGGAAGAAATAGAATTTATATTAGATAGTGCGAAAGAACAAATGGATGGCGCCATAAAGCATTTGGAAATATCTTTTTCAAAAATTAGAGCAGGTAAAGCTTCTCCTCAAATGTTAGATAATGTAAGTATAGACTACTACGGCGCAATAACACCTTTGTCACAAGCATCAAATATCAATACCCCAGACGCTAGAACTATCTCTGTTCAGCCTTGGGATAAAAGTATGCTTGAAGTAATGGAAAAAGCTATTATTGATGCCAACCTAGGGTTCAATCCGATGAATAATGGAGAAATGATTATTATAAACGTGCCGCCATTAACTGAGGAGCGAAGAATCCAGCTTGTAAAACAAGCTAAGTCAGAATCCGAAAATGCCAAAGTTAGTATACGTAACGCCCGTAAAGATGCCAACGACGAGTTGAAAAAATTGAGTGGTATCTCTGAAGATGTATTAAAAGACTCAGAAGCAGAGGTTCAAAATATAACCAATGAGTTTGTTGCAAAGATTGATGCTTTCTTCTCCAATAAAGAGCAAGAAATACTGACTGTATAAACTCTATTTTAACAATTGATAAAAAAGCTCGATTTTTCATCGAGCTTTTTTTTTGGCTCTGAATTTTATCACTAATTTAGCAGTCCCTATAAATAAACTATGTGGTTAACTATTGCCAGAGTAATTCTTAGATACAGAGCTGTTTTCATATGGATGATATTAGTGACCACGTATTTTATGGTACAAAAGTCATCTGATGTAAGTCTTTCCTATTCTATGGCTCGCTTGCTCCCCAAAAATTCTGACGCTCAACTAGATTACAATTACTTTGTCGAAAAATTTGGCATAAAGGATAATGTGATGATTATTGGAGTCAAATCAGACGACTTTTTTGACTTTGATAATTTTAAATCGTGGCAAGATTTTGCAGATAGTATTAAATCAATTCCTGGAGTTGAAGAGGTTTATTCCATCACAGATGCAGTTGATTTAAAGAAAAGTAAAGAAGAAAAAAAGTTACTTATCGAACCACTATTTGATAAGATAACAACACAAACGTCTTTACAAAAGGCTGTTGTCAATTTAAAAGAACTGCCATTTTATGAAGATAGACTAATAAGCGACAGTGCCATGCTTATGTTAGTTTCTTTGAGTAATGACTTTGTGACAAGTGGCAAACGAGTTAAGATGATTAACTCAATAACAGATTTAGGAAATATATATACTTCTGCAACACAAAAGGAAGTATTGTATTCAGGATTGCCATATATACGTATTGTTAATTCTGAAATGATCCGTAAGGAAGTGGGCTTATTTATCTTTTTAGCTCTTTTAGTCACTGCTATTATTTTATTTTTCTTCTTTAGATCTGTCAAGGTTATGCTAATTTCAATGGTAGTCGTTGGAATTGGCGTTGTTTGGTCTTTCGGAACTCTTGGTATCTTGAACTATGAGATAACAATTCTTACTGCTTTAATACCACCTCTTTTAATTGTTATTGGTGTGCCCAATTGTATTTTCTTGATTAATAAATACCATAATGAATTTAGGATGCACGGCAATAAGTCACGAGCATTGATTCAGATGATACGAAGGGTAGGGAATATTACTATTCTAACCAATACAACTACCGCACTAGGGTTTGCTACTTTTATACTAACTTCGAGCAAAGATTTACGACAATTTGGTTTAGTCGCATCCATTAATATTTTTGCTGTTTTTATTCTATCCTTATTGCTCATTCCCATAGTTTTTAGCTATTTAAAGCCTCCTAAGAAACGTCATACTAGTCACTTAGATAGAAACTGGTTAAATAGTATGATTCAAAAAATAACCTACTTCGTAACTGAAAAAAGAGCCATTGTTTATTCGGCAACGATTGTGATTATTTCAATAGCTATTTTCGGGCTTTTTCAGATGCGTATAGCGGGAAATATTACTGACGATATGCCTCAAGAGTCGAC
This sequence comes from Flavobacteriales bacterium, assembly GCA_029248105.1. Taxonomy (NCBI): domain Bacteria; kingdom Pseudomonadati; phylum Bacteroidota; class Flavobacteriia; order Flavobacteriales; species Flavobacteriales bacterium. The sequence goes on along the minus strand of JAQWJZ010000010.1, from coordinate 50,385 downwards.
GCTTTATAAAAACATTAAGTTTTTTGAAAAATACTACAGTTCAGTTATGCCTTTCGAAATAATTATCGATACACACAGGAAGAACGGTATTACTAGGCTATCAACTTTAAAACGTATTGATCAATTAACGGATACCTTGCTACTCTACAATGAGCTTTCAACCCCCCTTTCTATAATTGATCCCATTAAGTACTCTAAACAAGCCATTTATAATGGCAACAAAGAATTTTATCGTTTGCCGAATTCTCAGGAGAAAAGATGGTTGTTAGATTACACTATCAACAGTGAATCACCTAACGAATGGATGAATGCTCTTGTTGATGAAAATCAACAAATAGGACGAATCAGTTTAAACGTCACTGATATAGGCACTTCACGAATGAAGGAGTTAAAAGAAGAGCTGCGTTTGAAAGTTGATGAAATATTTAATCCTGAAAAGTATAAAGTTATTTTAACGGGTGCCAGTGTAGTCTTTTTAGAAGGAACAACTTATTTGGTTAAAAATCTTTTTATCAGTTTATTTTTAGCGATTTTATTGATATCCATCTTTATGGCTTGGATGTTTAATTCATTCAGAATGGTAGTCGTATCTTTAATTCCCAATTTAATTCCCCTACTTATAACGGCATCAATTATGGGTTATTTTGGGATATCTATTAAGCCATCTACGATTTTAGTTTTTAGTATAGCCTTTGGTATATCTGTTGATGATACGATTCACTTTTTAGCAAAATACCGTCAAGAATTAAAGTACAGAAACAACAATATTAAAGACTCGGTTGTTGCCGCAATAAATGAAACAGGTGTAAGCATGTTTTACACTTCAATTGTTTTATTCTTTGGATTTTTTATCTTTATAGCCTCTCAGTTTGGGGGTACACTAGCCTTAGGTTTGTTGGTGTCAATTACATTATTAATTGCTTTAATGTCTAATCTAGTAGTTTTGCCTGCCATGTTGTTGAGTTTAGAAAAATCACTTATTGAAGAAGCAATAAGTGACCCTTTACTTGATGTATTTGACGAGGAAGAGGATATAGAATTAAAGGAATTAACAATAAAGAACAATAACGAATGAAAGGAATTATCCTAGCCGGAGGATCTGGCACTAGATTACATCCTTTAACTTTAGCGGTGAGTAAGCAGGCACTTCCTGTTTATGACAAGCCTATGATTTATTATCCATTATCCACCTTGCTATATTCAGGAATAAAGGAAATACTGATTATTTCTACACCTCATGATTTGCCTGTTTTTCAGCGGTTGCTGGGCGACGGATCGTCTTTAGGGTGTCGTTTTGAATACAAAGTACAAGAAGTGCCCAATGGATTAGCTCAAGCCTTTGTCTTGGGAGAAGAATTTATTGGTGACGATAAAGTTTGTTTAGTTTTAGGTGACAATATCTTTTATATGAAGAGTCAAATTTTACAATCTAGTACCGATGTTGACGGAGGCTTAGTGTTTGGGTATCATGTTAATGATCCAGAACGTTATGGAGTAGTTGAGTATGACGATAACTTCAGTGTTATAAGTATTGAAGAAAAGCCTAAAAATCCAAAGTCTAACTTTGCTGTTCCAGGATTGTATTATTACGATAATGACGTTATTGAAATAGCCAAAAATATTAAGCCTTCAGCAAGAGGTGAGTATGAAATTACAGATGTGAATTTAGAATATCTGAAAAGAGGAAAGTTAAAAGTTCAAACCTTAGGTCGTGGCACTGCATGGTTGGACACAGGCACTTTTAAATCTCTTATGCAAGCCAGTCAATTTGTACAAGTTATTGAAGATCGACAAGGTCGTAAAATAGGATGTATTGAGGAGGCGGCCTACAAAATGGGTTTTATTGATGACAATCAATTACAGAAATTAGCAGAGCCATTAGTGAAAAGTGGTTATGGAAATTATTTACTATCCTTGTTAAAGAAGAGATGAAGTCTATAGATGAATTAAGAACATTAGTAGAGCAAGAATTGTATGGGCTAAAATACCCAAACTCTCCTGCAGATTTGTATTCGCCCATTGAATACATATTATCATTAGGCGGAAAACGTATGCGTCCCATACTATTGTTGTTAGCACATCAGCTATTCGATAAGGATATGCAAAAGGCTATAAAGCCTTCATTAGCCATTGAGGTTTTTCACAACTTTACCTTGTTGCATGACGATATTATGGATAAAGCGCCAGTCAGAAGGGGTAAAGCAACAGTACATACTAAATGGAATGAAAATGTAGCTATTTTGTCAGGAGACGCTATGCTTATTCAGTCTTATCAATACTTGTGCGATTTGCCCTCAGATCAGCTATCAAAGTGTTTATCGGTATTCAATGAAATGGCTATTCAAGTTTGTGAAGGTCAACAGTACGACATGGATTTTGAAATTCAGGCTGAAGTAGGCATGGATTCGTACCTAAAAATGATAGAATATAAGACGGCAGTTTTGTTAGGCGCATCTTTAAAGATGGGCGCTATTATCGGTGGAGCTACAGAAAAGCAAGCCGACTCACTGTATGAATTTGGTAGAAATATTGGAATCGCTTTTCAGCTTAAAGACGATTTATTGGATGTTTTTGGTGATGAACAAACTTTTGGAAAACAAGTTGGTGGTGATATCATTGCCAATAAAAAAACATGTCTATATCTCAAAGCGCTTTCTCTTTCAGAGGGTAAGCACAAGATGGAGTTGGTAAACCTTTACAGTTCAGAGTCCATGAATGATACGGAAAAAGTAGAGCGTGTGAAGTCCATTTATGATGCTATGGATATGCAAAGCCACATTCATATTTTGATAGATGATTACTACTCTAAAGCGATGAATTTTTTAAATTCTATAGACGCTGATTTAAGCGAATTGGAACGCTTTGCATCACTATTAAAGAAAAGAGAAAACTAAGCCTACCCTTGTACTCATAAAAATAGGGCGAATTATGGGTAGAAAAATCAATAAAATTCAATAGTTTTGCTTTAACTGAAAAATTGATGGCAAACAAATTTTCTTTTCTAGGGGCTGTTCATACCAACATGATAGAAATCATGTATGAACAGTACATTGAAAACCCCGAATCTGTAAACGAAGAATGGCGTAATTTCTTTACAGGTTTCGATTTCGCTAAAGAAGTTTATTCTGAAGAAGATGAAGTTCCTGAAACATTTAAGAAAGAATTTCAGGTTATTAATCTTATTGACGCCTATCGTAAAAGTGGTCATCTTTTTACCCATACCAACCCTGTTCGTGAAAGGAGAAAGTACTCTCCTACACTAAATATTGAAAATTTTGGACTTGAACAGTCTGATATGGAAACTGTATTTCAGGCAGGTAGTCAAGTAGGCATTGGTCCTTCTAGTTTAAAAGATATTATAGCACACCTTCAGCAAGTATATTGCCAATCTATAGGGGTAGAATATATGTACATTCGTAAGCCCGACCAGGTAGAATGGATAAAAAACAGATTACATAAAAATAGCAATACGCCAACATTTAGTTCTGAAGAAAAGAAACAAATACTACGCAAATTAAATCAAGCTGTAGCCTTTGAAAACTTCTTACATAAAAAGTTTGTTGGTCAGAAGCGATTTTCTTTAGAAGGTGCAGAAGCCTTGATACCGGCTCTTGATGCACTTGTAGAAAAAGGTGCTGGGATAGGAGTTGAAGAATTTGTAATGGGTATGGCACACAGAGGCCGACTGAATGTTTTGGCTAATATTTTCAATAAGACTTACAGAGATATTTTCTCAGAGTTTGAGGGCAAAGAATACGATGACCGCCTTTTTGCTGGCGATGTAAAATACCACTTGGGATATACTTCCGAACAAAATTGTAATAATGGTAAGAAAGTAAAAATGTCACTTTCGCCTAATCCTTCACACCTAGAGGCTGTTGACCCTGTTGTACAAGGAATTTCTCGTGCCAAGATTGACCAAAACCACAAGGGTGACAATTCTAAAATCGTTCCAATACTTATTCACGGCGATGCGGCATTAGCAGGTCAAGGAGTAGTATATGAAGTCATACAAATGGCACAGTTAGACGGCTACAAAACGGGAGGAACTATACATATTGTAGTGAATAATCAAGTAGGTTTTACTACCAATTACTTAGATGCTCGTTCTAGCACCTATTGTACAGATGTCGGTAAAGTTACTTTATCACCCGTTTTTCATGTTAATGGTGACGATGTAGAAGCCGTAGTACATGCAATGGAAATTGCCGTAGAGTATCGTCAAAAGTTTCATAAAGATGTATTTATAGACCTTTTATGTTACAGAAAATATGGACATAATGAAGGCGATGAGCCTCGCTTTACCCAGCCCATGCTTTATAAGGCTATTAGCAAGCACCCTAATCCAAGAGAAATTTACAATCAGAAGCTTATTGGAGAGGGAATTGTAGGGGCTAATATTGCTAAGGAAATGGAGCAAGAGTTCAAGCAATTATTGCAAGACCGATTTGACGAATCCAAAGAAATAGAAAAAGCCTATATCACTCGATTTATGCAAAGCGAATGGGGCGGCTTTAGAAAATCTCAAGATGCTGATTTTGTACAATCGCCAGACACTTCAGTGCCAATGCATATTTTAAAAGAAGTTGCTAAAAAGTTATATACCGTTCCTGAGAATGATCTTTTATTTAAAAAGACTCAACGTTTGTTGGCCGACCAGAAAAAGATGGTAGAAGAAAGCAACCGATTAGATTGGGGTATGGCCGAGTTATTAGCCTATGGTACTTTACTACACGAAGGCAACCCTATTCGTTTGAGTGGACAAGATGTTGAAAGAGGAACTTTCTCTCACCGTCATGCGGTATTAAAGCTAGAAAAATCAGAACAGGAAATAGTTCCCTTAAATAGTATAAACCCTAAGGCTCAGTTTGAAGCTTACAATTCTTTGTTATCGGAATATGGTGTATTAGGTTTTGACTATGGTTACGCTATGGCATTACCGAATAGTCTGACTATATGGGAAGCTCAATTTGGTGATTTCAGTAATGGGGCACAAATAATGATAGACCAATTTATCTCTAGCGCAGAAGATAAGTGGAAGACCTACAATGGTCTAGTGATGCTTTTGCCACATGGTTATGAGGGGCAAGGTGCTGAACACTCTAGCGCTAGAATGGAACGCTACTTGCAAATGTGTGCTAAGCACAATATGCAAATAGTCAATTGTACTACACCGGCTAACTTTTTTCATGTGTTGAGAAGACAATTAAGACGAGAGTTTAGAAAGCCATTAGTTGTATTTACACCTAAGAGTTTATTGAGACATCCTTTATGCGTTTCCACTTTGGAAGATCTATCGACTGGTCGTTTCCAAGAATTGTTTGAAGACACACAAGTAAAGCCTTCTGAAGTAGAAAAAGTGGTGTTTTGCAGTGGTAAAATCTATTACGAATTACTACAAGAAAGAGAGAAATTAGGTCGAATGGATGTGGCTTTAGTTCGCTTAGAGCAATTGTATCCACTACCTGAAGAAAAGATAAATGCTGTTTTAGAAAAATACAAAGGCAAGCCCTTAATATGGGCTCAAGAAGAACCTAAAAATATGGGCGCTTGGACGCATATCCTAAACCGATTGCAACACTTGCCTTTTGAGCTAATTGCCTCTAGACCGAGTGCGGCTACTGCTTCCGGTTCGAGCAAACAAGCGGCTCACAGACAACGATTAATTATAGAAGAAGTTTTTAAATAGAACGTTATGCTATTAGAAATGAAAGTACCTAGTCCTGGAGAGTCTATCTCCGAAGTTGAAATCGCTCAATGGTTGGTGGAAGACGGGGACTATGTTGAAAAAGATCAAGAAATTGCTGAGGTTGACTCTGATAAAGCCACTCTAGCCCTGCCCGCTGAAGAAAGTGGTACCATTAAGCTAGTGGCTGAAGAAGGCGATACGGTAGAGGTTGGTCAAGTGGTTTGTATTATCGATACCGATGGTGTAGGCGAAGCCAAAACTACAGCGCCAAGTCAAGAAACAACATCAACAGCGAGTACTCCTAGTCCTAGCAAACCAGTAGATACCAAGGCAACACCTTTGGCAAAAGCTATTATTTCACATAACGACCTTTCGCCAAAAGACGTTAAGGGAAGTGGTGAAGGCGGAAAGATTTTGAAAGACGATGTTATGGAAGCAATGGCATCGGTTAAGACCGATGGGCCAAGAGGTATGGAACGCAAGAAAATGTCCATGCTTAGAAGAAAGGTCGCTCAGCGTTTGGTATCTGTAAAGAACGAAACAGCTATGCTTACCACTTTCAACGAGGTGGATATGACGGCTATTTTTGATATTAGAAAAGAGTATAAAGAAATTTTCAAAGAAAAGTACGATGTCAGTTTAGGCTTCATGTCATTCTTTACTAAAGCGATTACTACTGCCCTAATGGAATTTCCAGATGTCAATGCACAAATAGATGGCAAAGAAGTTATCTACCACAACTATGCCGATATCAGTATTGCGGTAAGTGCGCCCAAAGGACTGATGGTGCCTATTATTCGTAACGCCGAGTTGATGAATTTTAAAGAGGTTGAATCGGAAGTAAAACGTTTAGCTCTTCGTGCTAGAGATGGAAAAATAACACCAGACGAAATGATAGGGGGAACATTCACCATTACTAATGGTGGTGTTTTTGGCTCTATGCTTTCTACACCGATTATTAATCCGCCACAGTCAGCAATATTGGGAATGCACAACATCGTTGAACGCCCTATGGCAGTAAACGGAAAAGTAGAGATAAGACCTATTATGTATGTGGCACTGTCCTATGACCACCGTATTATTGATGGTAGAGAGTCGGTCGGTTTCTTATGCAGAGTAAAAGAATGCTTGGAAGACCCAACTACTCATCTATTGAATGGTGATGTAAAAAAGAGTTTAGGACTCTAAAATTTAAAGCCAACTTATGTTGGCTTTTTTTATAAGTAATAATACAAATAAGATATGGACGTTTGTGGACTTAAACTGAAGTGATATGAAAATCCCAAATCTTATTTTTTTTCTGCTTTTTATAACGACATCCTTGTTTGGACAAGCAGTACAAGACACTATTTTGAAAGGTTTTTTGTGGGACAAGAATAGTCAAGAACCCCTTATGTATGCCAATATATACGTTTTGAATAACAATGCTGGGGTTATTACTAACGAACAAGGGCAGTATGCTTTGGATATTTCTTCCTTTTCTGTTGTGGACACTATACGTTTTCAGTATATGGGTTATCAGACTAAAGATATTGCCATTAGTGATTTGATTAATTCGGCAGATGTTTATTTGGAAGAGAATATCATAAACATTAGTGAGACCCTCATTTTTGGTCGTGAATTGGACCCTGCCTTAATTGTACAAAATGTATTGATGTATGCCGATAGCAATTACCGTTCGGATTATTCGGCTAGAGAGGTGTTTGTTAGACAACGATTTGAATCGGATATACATCGTTTTATGCTCAACTATAAGAAAAGTACCATTTCTGATATAGACCAAGAGGCACTAGCTACAGCAGAACAAAAACTTCCTCGACACTCTACTTCTTATACCGATTTTTTGGGCGATATATTGTCCTCACCTAACGAGGAAGATAGCATTCGCGTCAAGATTAAAGCCAATAGGGTGGTTAGTTTGAAAGACAAGGATATTACTGAAATAGATCAGCTTACTCAAGTTTTTGAAGATGTCTTTAAGAAAACCGACAGCTTAGAATATTGGAAAGTAAAAACAGGAGTTATAGGCGGTAAAGTGCATCTCGATTATGCTGATACGACCTTAAATTTGGCAGCAGATGAAATGGAAGTACGTTCTTTTGCAAATGGTTTGTATTATGATTTGAACGATTATGAATTCAACAACGAAGACATGTGGGACTTTTTACACAAATCTTCTCGTTATATCTTCACTTTGGCAGGCGGTACACGACTGAATGGCGAAGACATTTATATTATCGATTTTGTCCCAAAAAATAAAGGAAAATACGAGGGGCGATTGTACATAGGCTTATCTTCCTATGCTTTACTCAGAGCCGATTTTCAATATGCTGAAGGGAAGCATGGCACAAATTTTAAGTTAATGGGAATTAACTATACTGAGCAGGAATTTAAGGTTTCAGTTTATTTTGAAAAAATAGAGGATAGCTATCAGCTCAAATATTTTTCTTTTAAAGACCTATCAACTTTTGGTATAGATAGAAAAATAGCCCTATTGAAAAAGAGAAAAAGACCACTTTTTGACAAAACCTTATTGGAGCTCAAGTCTGGTATTGATGTGCAAGTTAGCAACCAGAAATCTTTTGAATTTTTGGTTTTATCTCACGACCGCCTTAGCGAAAACGACTTTATCAATTTTGAAGAGAACAAAAAGATGAAAGTCATTTACGTCAATCAGTTTGACGATAGCTTATGGCAGGGTTACGATATTTTAGAACCTACCAAAAAGATGCGTGAATACCAGAAAATCATTTACAACTAGACTTTAATTTTTTATCCACCGATAAGTTTTTTCTTTAGTTCTTAAAAGGTAAACCCCTTGTTCCCATTGGCTGACATCCACTTTTTCGTCTTGACCTTGCCACAGCAATTGCCCTTGTAGGTTGTAGATGCTCTTTTCAGTTGTATTGTTGGTATGCAGTAGGCTTGTAGTAGGGTTGGGGTCTACAAAATCTTCGTAAGGGTCATAGCAACTTTGGGATTTGGTAGAAATGGAAATACATACAATAGTTATGAATAGATAGATTTTTTTCATGACACAAGTAATTTAAATAGGTTGTTTAAGGGGTAATACTAAATTGTACGAGTATCAGCTAATTTAAAAAAAAATAAATAAATCCAAAAATGAGATTTAGTTCATGAGGTGTACTTCTCCCAGTTTTATTTGGTTGTTTTTAGCCCCATTGTACCGTGCCTTCCATGAGTATACACCAACTGGGCATATTTGCTTTTCATAGGTTCCATCCCACCCTACATTGACATCATTACTATAGAATATCACTTCGCCCCATCGGTTCATTACCCAAAATTCGAATTGATCTGTACAGCCCAATTGAGGCGTAAAGGTTTCGTTCAGCTCATCGCCATCTGGTGTAAAGGCATTAGGCGTAAAGAACGGAATACTGGCTATCGGATTAATTTCTCGATAGAATTGATCTTCACAACCGAACTCATTAATAGTATTCAATTTAATTAGGTAGCTACCAACTTCATTATAGGTGTATTCTGAATTGGTGTCTTCGGCACTTACAAATCCATCGCCAAAGTCCCACGATAATGAATCGTAACCAGTAGAGAAGTTAATCAGTTTAATGGTCTTGTCACATTGACTAATTTCTTCAGGTTCAGTAATAAAATTAGGGCTTGGTAAATTGTGAACGCTTAGGTAGTCGTCCAAACTTAGTGTTGCCACACATCCCAATTCTGTTGTTACTTCCAAAGTGACGTTGTAGCTGCCACTAATTGGTAAATCTACATTGGGTGAGGGATTGTTATAGTTTTGGTTATTTATTTGCCAATTCCAAGCGACAATAGGGTCGTCAACTTGTGGAATGCTCTCATCTAACAAAGTGAATTTGGCAGGCGGACATGCATTGTCATTAGGAGTGCCAAATAGCACTGTGGGTAAAAATTTATTTTCCACAGATACCTCGTCTGTATAATTGCAACCGGCTGGGCTAGTTACACTAACGCTATATATTCCTTCATCGTTTACACTAATGGTTTGAGAGGTTTGCCCAGTATTCCATATGTATGCTATAGCACTACTACCAGCATCTAAAGAAACTCCACTTATGCCTTCACATATAGCTAAATCGGGCCCTAAAGAAAAGGTGAAATCATCAATACTTATACTCACACTAACGGTATCTCTACCGCCACAGCTTCCCTCTCCTGTTACAGTATAAATGGTATTTTCAGTAGGACTAGCAGTTGGGCTGTCCGAGGTATTGTCGTCCAATGTAGCAGACGGACTCCATTCGTAATTGCCACCACCACTTACGTTGAGCTGTATAGATTCGCCCGGACAAATAATAGTGTTAGGACTAATAGTGAAGTTGGCATCGTTAACAGCATCGGAATAGATTTCGATATCGCCATAGGACATTTTTTGTCCACCATTACTTCCTGTTCCTGTATAATCTACATCAATATAAATACTGCTCAGTTGAACATAGTCCGGGTCGGTAGGATCGTTAGAGTTTCCTTCAACAGGAATACCCGTTACTCCATAAACATAGTCTTGCCCAGCTATGTCATTATAACCTGCAAAACGTAGAGCATCGCCCGAAGCCCAAATTATTTTTTCGCATTCTATTTCTCCATTTGGGAGTTGCCTATTTCCTAAAGCAACACCGCCAGTGGTGTTGTCTGCATCGTTGGGGGTGTTGTAGTTGCCGACAGCATATTTTATAGTGCGTGTCCATACGCCACCTATTTTTTGGTATTCAAAAAGTCTTGAACTGTGTGCTCCAGGGGTGAAAAAATCGTTCCAACCGCCAAATGCGCCCCAACCACCTTGTACTTTTTCGCAGACGTACATCTTACCATCAGAACTAAAAGTAATATCAGAAATAGGATATGAGGCTCCAACTATCCCACTCATAAAACTACCTGTATTGTCTTCCAAGGCAAAGCATAGTGTTTCGCTACCCGCAAAATCGCCTGTAGCATCTAAATCTATTGACCAGACAGAATTGTTGTCACCACTAGGGTCTGACAAAGAGTTGTCTTCTGTCCATAGTGAAAAGTAAACCTTTACGCCGTCAGAATCGCCATATATATTTATTCCCCATAAGGCTTCACCATGACCACTAAAAGTACCTAGCGCTGTAGTATTTGCAGTGAAGGGGTCAAAAGTTGAGAGTAAATTACCTGACATATCAAAACGGTAAATATTACCGTCTTCAAAATTGGTAACGAATAATTGATTGTTCCATTTGTCATAAGCGATATTACCCAAGCCATTACCTTGATTGGGAATTTCATTAGCACCATTTCCTGTAAAAATAAATGGTGTTACTATCCAAGTATTAGCATCCATTTTATAGACACCACCATCTCCAGCTACACCTGCTGATGTGCCTGTTGACCCACTCGATGATATGGCTTTGGTAGCACTGAAATAGACGTTTTTATCGGCATCTATGGCAATGCCAAAGACATCACCCATATTAGTTCCTTTCCAAGAATCATGTACTGTCGGGTCGGCTGGTGTGTTGAAGTTTGTTGCCCAATTCTGACCAAGAGTGGCAGAGGCATTGTCTTCTGTTTCGTATATGCTAAAAGCATCCCATTCACCACTAAAACCTGTCCAATGCGTAATGATGCCCATTCCATTGGTTAGCGGTTGAGCCACAGAAACAACAGAAAAAAACGTAACACACACAAATGTGAGGATAGAGTTAAGGTTAAGCATGTTAATTGGTTTTGAACTAAAGGTTGAGTATAAATTTACAAAAAAATAGATTAGGGACAAATAGTTTTTTTCTTGCAGTCAGAAAATCTTACGACTTCAATAATAAAATAGCTTTATTTTTTTTGTGGAAAGAAATACCGTAAATCAATAGTCAGATAATTGCCAGAAATATCCATATACTTGGCATCTTTTCCACCAGGAGCTAGAGTGTTGAAGGAATTGGTTCCATCATCAAATTCAGGATAACTTCTAGCCGTATTTTTCCAAGGTCTGTGTAAGCTAAAACCCAAATAAAAGATGCCTTTTTCAAGGGTTCTGTATTCCATTCCTAAATTGGCAATCAATGCCGATTGAGTACGCTTTCTTCTCGACGTACTTTGAAAGAAAAAAGGATTTTCCTCGCCAAAGCTTATGACGTCTGAAGCAAAAATATTGAAGGAATTGCCAAAGGCAGCATTTAAATAATACTTGTCTGAAACTTTGACATGGGATAAAATCTGAATAGGTAATTCGTAAGAACGTAAGGTGAAATTGCTCAAGTCTTGCAATCCTATATAGCTATTGTCAAGGCTTAATTGATACCTTCTATTGACAAGGTTCAAGCCTGTTTCGGTAGAAAAAGTAGAGCTCAAATTGTATCTTACTATCATTCCCAAGGATTGTCCAAAGCGTGGCGATAAGTTAAAGTTATATTCTTGCCATTGTGCAGATTCGTCACCAGCATCAAAATAAGCAGCGGCTATAATGGGTTTAAATTGCAATCCAAAGCTAATTTCTTCCAAATCGTTCTGTCCCTTCAACAAAAAAGGAAGTAATAAGAATGGTATGAGCAGTTGCTTAGTCATTATCAGCAATCACTTCTACTATTTCATCTGGCATTTCTCTTTTTAATAAGCCTTCAATACCTGATTTTAGCGTCATACTCGATGAAGGGCATCCACTACATGCTCCTTGTAAAGAAACAGTAACGGTTCCTTTTTCGAATTTCTTCAAAGAAATAAAGCCTCCGTCTTGCTCGACAGCTGGGCGAACATATTCGTCCAATAAATCGGCAATTTTCTTTTCTATTTCTGAAAATTCTCTTTTTAACTCTTCTTTATGTGTGACTGTTTTGCTTTTTTTAGGTGAGGCATCTTCATTAATCACGCTACCCCCATCCATCAAATAATCTCTTATAAATTCACGCATTTCTAAAATAATATCACTCCATTCAATACCATTGTCTTTTTTGGTGATAGAGATAAAATTATTACTGATAAAAACACTTTCCACAAAAGGGAAACCAAACAATTCTAGGGCCAGCGGTGAAGCACTAGCTTCAGCTCTGTTATTGAATTCATAAATATTTTGATCTACTAACATACGGTTAGCCGTAAACTTCATAACCCTTGGGTTTGGTGTTGCTTCACTATATAAAGATGTTGGTATTTTAGTCATATTAAAGGTTTTCGCAAAGTTAAGCCATTCTTTTATCTTTGGAAATAAAAATATGGCACTTATCAAAGTAGTAAATGGCAAAGAACCACAATTTGGAGAAGGTGTTTATCTATCAGAGAATTCTACGGTTGTGGGAGATGTGGTTATTGGTGATAATTGTAGCGTTTGGTTTAATGCTGTTGTTCGAGGGGATGTGCATTATATCAGAATTGGCAATAAGGTAAATATTCAAGACGGTGCTGTGGTTCATTGTACTTATCAAAAGCACCCAACAGAGGTAGGAAATAATGTTTCTATTGGTCATAACGCTTTAGTTCATGGCTGTACGATTCACAATAATGTATTGATTGGAATGGGAGCAATTGTAATGGATGGGGTAGTGGTCGAAAGTAATTCTATTGTTGCTGCCGGAGCAGTAGTCCTTGAGGGTACACGTATAGAGAGTGGCAGTATTTACGCTGGTGTTCCTGCCAAAAAAGTAAAAAGTCTAAGTCAAGAACAAACAGCACGACTCATAGAGGGTATTGCCGATAATTATGTGATGTACTCCTCTTGGTTTAGTGAATAGTCTTGATTTCTTCTAGATGAATATCTTCTCCAAAAAATAACTTCGCTGATTTTTCAAACGATAAGGTATAGTCTGATACAAAGAAGCGTTGTTTGGGACTTTTTTGACTTAGTAGATTTTTCTTTTTCAGCACTTCTTTAATGTGTAAAGCCACCTGACTTGCGGAGTCTATAATATCTATTTCTTGAGTATAAAAATCACCAATAAGACCTTGAATAAGCGGATAGTGCGTACAAGCTAAAATCAGCTGTTTTATATCAGCAAGTGCTGGGTCTTTAAGGTAGTTATGAACGATAGCTTGGCTAATTTTATCATTAAAAAAACCTTCTTCAATCATTGCTGCTAATAGAGGCGTAGCCAACGACTTGACTTTTATGTTATTGTTTGCCGATTTTATTTTTTGAGGATAGACATTTGAATTAATAGTACCCTTTGTGCCTATAATACCGATGGTAGAATTGTTTTTTGATGTAGTGATACGATTGACAACGGGGTCAATAACATTTATAATTTCTATACCTGGGCACTCTTTCTTAACGATGTCATAAGCTACAGAAGATGCTGTATTACAGGCAATCACAATCATTTTGCACTGTTTTTCTTTGAGGAATAGAGAAATATTTTTTGAAAATTCTTGTATCGATTGAGCTGATTTTTCACCATAAGGAAGGTGTTTCGTATCACCAAAATAAAGCAAACTCTCATGAGGCATAAGTGATCGAATAGCTTTTGCTACGGTAAGCCCTCCTATACCTGAGTCAAAAATTCCTATTGGGTTATCCTTATTCACTTTTCTAAAATAGCATAAAAAAAGCAGTTTGCACGAAACAAACTGCTTTTATGAATGTCTTATTGTTTGTTATAGTCCTAACTTAGATTTTACCAAGTTAAGTACATTTTCACTTTCTGCAGCATAAAGGAAACTTCCAGCGCCAGAGTCAAAGATAAATGTATAACTACCTTCTTTGGCGACTTGATCTATTGCAGCCATAGCTTTTTCTCTAATTGGAGTGAATAGTTCAGCTTCTTTTTCACCTAATGATTGTTGAGCATTTTTTTGAAACTCTACAACTCTCTGTTGAATTCCTTCAATCTCACGAACTTTATCAGCCTTGATAATATCAGTGTAAGACGTTTCATTTTGTTGATACTCCACAACTTTCTTTTCATATTCTGCTTGCATAGCAGTAAGCTGAGACTCTAAGCCTTTAGCATAGGTTTGTAACTCTTCTTGCATAGATTGGCTTTCAGGCATCATAGCTAAGAGCTCGTTAGAGTTTAGGTATCCGAATTTACTTTGTGCTTGTGTCGATACCACTACGGCTAAGGACAAAGCTAGGGTCAATAATACTTTTTTCATTGTTTTAGTGTTTTAGTTAATTTAAAATTATTTGTAGCCTAACATTTTTAAAATGTCATCACTTTTATCTAGGCTAGGGTTGCTGAATAGCATGATTAAGTTGCTTGATTTATCAAAGATGATATCATATCTTTTTTCGTTTGAAAAATCTTGAATGGCATTGTATACCTTGTCTTGAATGGGCTGTATTAGCTCTTGTCGTTTGGTATATAAATCGCCTTCAGGACCGAATCGTCTTCTTTGTAATTCTTTAGCATCTTTCTCTTTATTAATGATTTCACTTTCTCTTTTATTTTTCATCTCCTGAGTAAGTAAAATCTTATCCGCTTGGTATTTTTTATAAAGTTGATCTATTTGCCCATACAATTCTTCTATTTCTTCTTGCCAATTTAAGGATAGTTTATCCAGCTGATCTTGGGCTGAGCCATATTCAGGCATACGCTCAAGAATATAATCCGAATCAACATAAGCGAATTTTTGAGCATTAACCCCTAGTGAAGTCAAGCAAATTAGTGAGATAAGAATTAACTTTTTCATTGTTACTAATGTATTAAAATTGTTGATTAATAGAAAAATGGAATTGACTACCGTTAGAAGACGGACTTCCAGGAATTTCATCAAAGCCATATCCCCAATCTACTCCCATTATTCCCATCATAGGAATAGTCATTCTCACACCAACACCGGCAGATCGTTTTACATCAAATGGGTTAAATTTATTAGCCATATTCCAAGTATTACCTGCTTCTAAAAATGCTAATGCAAAAATAGGAGACTGTGGGTTTAATGATAACGCATATCTTAACTCTAAAGTATATTTGTTGTAAATAGTTGCTCCATTAGTTGGCGATAAGGAATTGTTTTCATAACCTCTTAGGCCAACAACCTCTCTACCATCAACAGCATAGCCACTAAGTCCATCACCACCAACATAGAAACGCTCAAACTGTGTTAACTCTTTGTCGTCACTATATTTTCCAATAAGACCATACTCCAGATTTGTTTTCAAAACAAGCTTATCTGCTAGGCTATTGAACCAATTAGCGCCAAAGTTCCATTTGTGGTATTCAACCCAAGTATTTAAGTCTGCAATTTCTGATTCTGAATAGTCATCAATGCCATCTAATACCGAATAAGGTGGAGTTAGTTGAACAGAGAGCTTCATGTTTGATCCTTTTCTTGGGAATGTTGGCTGATCAACAGAATTTCTTCCCAATATGAAAGAGTAAGACATGTTGTAGAAAGTGCCATCTTCAAAGTTGCCAAAGCTATATTGATCAACTAAATATTTCTTTAAACTTATGTTTTGATATAATGTAAAGAAGTCATCGGGCCACTTCAATCGTTTCCCTAGTCCAAAAGATGCGCCAGTAACTTTAAATTCACCTCTTCCTTCATCGTCTCTATCTAATCCATTAGATGTAATAGAATGATATGCGCCAATAGTTAGAGAGTTGGGTTTTTTACCACCTAGCCAAGGCTCAGTGAATGAGATATTATATGATTGATATTGTACTCCATTCGAAGATGCTGAAAGACTTAGTCTTTGTCCATCGCCTGATGGTAATGGTGCCCAAGCCCCTTTTTTAAACATATTTTTTGCAGAGAAATTATTGAAAGAGACTCTAAATGTTCCGATGATTCTATCAGCACCATAACCACCTTGAAGCTCCACTTGGTCAGAAGATTTTTCTTCAACGATATAATTCAAATCTACGGTACCATCTTCTTGATTGGGCTCTACATCGATATTTAATTTTTCAGGGTCAAAATAGTTTAGTGTTGCTATCTCTCTTTGTGAACGCATAATATCGGCGCGGCTAAATAAATCGCCTGGCTTAGTGCGTATTTCACGCATTATAACGTGGTCGTTGGTTTTAGAATTTCCACTAACAGACACTCTATTTACTCTTGCTTGAAGTCCTTCATAAATACGTACTTCTATATCGATTGTATCGTTTCGAATCTCCGTTTCTATAGGTGTTACTTGTGAAAATAAATACCCATTATCAAGATAGATAGAGTGGACATCTCTACTGTCAGGGCTTCCTAAAATTCGACTTTCTAAAATGCTTTGGTCGAAAATGTCACCTCTGTTAATGCCAACAATCGCCGCTAGTTCGTTATTGGAATATTTTGTATTTCCTACGAACGTGATGTCACCAAAATAATAGGTTTTTCCTTCATTTATTTTTAAGCCAATATTGAGAAGTTCCTCTTCTTTGTTATAAGCAACAGAATCACTGAGAACTTTAGCATCTCTTAGCCCTTTTTCATTGTATTTAGCAATAATTTTTTGCTTATCATCTTCGTACGCTTGGTCTAAGAATTTTGATGATTTGAAAATTCTGAAAAACTTCTTCTCTTTAGTGTCTTTCATCAAACGTTTTAGACGTTTGTCGGTAAATACTTCATTGCCTTCAAAGCTAATTTCTCCGATTTTAACTTTTTTGCCTTTATCGATGGCTAATACCAAAATAACGTGATTCTTAGTAATCGTATCTACCTCCTGACTAACAGTAGTGTTTACATTTAAAAAGCCTTTTTCTTTGAAATGGCTCGATATAATGTTTTTGGTATTAATTATTACGTTTTCAGTAATGATTTTCCCCCTCGCTAATTTGATTTTATCTCTAATTGCATCTATTTCGGATCGTTTAATTCCTTCAAACTTAAATTTAGAAAGACGAGGTCTTTCTTCAAGATATAAGGTAAAGAAAATCGAGTTTCCTTGAATAGATTTAACACGGATTTGAATGTCTGAAAATAGCCCCTGTTCCCAAAGTACTCGACTAGCTTTAGTAAGTTGGTCTCCAGGAACCATAATTTTTGAACCAACTTCCAGTGTAGAAAGTTGAATAAGGGTTTTATGATCTAAAAATTTTGTGCCTTCAACATTAATGCCACCAATGACAAGCTCTTTAGGATTAGCATAATCAAAGTTAGTGTTAGTTAGGCTAACCTGTCCTAGAATGAAATTGCTAACAAATAGGCAAATGATCGTTATAAGTAAACTATTCCTAAGCATTTTCTTTTTCAATTTGTTCACTGGTTTTACCAAATCTTCTTTCTCTTTTTTGATAGTTTACAATTGCTTTGTAAAGATCTTCTCTTCTGAAATCGGGCCACAATATGTCAGTGAAATATAATTCTGAATAAGCAATTTGCCATAATAAAAAATTGCTTATGCGTTGTTCACCACTTGTTCGTATTAACAACTCTGGATCTGGAATATTGTGTGTATAGAGATGATTTTGAATAAGATCTTCATTTATTTCATCACTTTTCAAATCACCATTTTCTACTTTCTTAACGATGCTCTTAATAGCTTGTGTTACTTCTTTCTTTGAACTGTAACTCAATGCTAGTACCAAAGTCATGTGGGTGTTGTTTACAGTTTTCTCTATGGTATTATTTAGGTTTTGAAGACATTTTTTTGGTAAGTCTTCTAGATTACCAATAGCTTCTAATCTAATGTTGTTGTCCATTAGAGTTTTTGTTTCATCAAGAATAGTATTGACGAGTAATTCCATAAGGGCGTCAATTTCTTTTTTTGGTCTATTCCAATTTTCTGATGAGAAAGCGTATAATGTAAGGTATTTTAGCCCTAGCTCTGCAGCACCTTCAACGGTATCTCTTACTGCTTTTACGCCTACCTTGTGTCCAAAGATTCTAATCTTAGATTGCTTTTTTGCCCATCTGCCATTACCATCCATGATAATTGCAACGTGTTTGGGCAAAGTGTCTTTGTTGATGTCAGTATGTTGAGTCATCTAGTATTGACAGACTTTAGGTTTAGTGTATATCTTGTATGAAAGTGTTAGTCCAGCGAAATAATACCAATCGTCCCATAGGTTTTCATTGGCTCTATTTCTGTTGGTGTTAGCTGTCCAAGTGGTAATATCAGCTCCTGGATTACTTGCTATGTAATTCTGTAAGTCGTTACTTCTATCGGAAAGATTTGCAGCGTCTATATTTTCCATTGTTAAGTATTGTGGACTAGCATATGTGCCTCCTACATCGTCTATGTAATCGGTAAATGTCTTACGTAATCCGTATTCTATTGCCATGCTAAATCGATTACCTAGACTGGCTTTAAACCCTACTCCTACGGGAATAGCGAATTGTATGAGTTGATAGGGATCTTTTTCTGGGTATTGACTCGAATATTGACCTTCAGTACCTAATGGTTGTAGGTCAAGCCATTCATTATTGCTTTGATTGCCATCGTTGTCAAATGGGGTGTCTGTGTCAAATTTTCTAGCTTGCGGGTTAAAGCTAAACATCGATATCCCTGTAAAGATATAGGGGGTGAAAGGATACCTTAAGTTGCCCGTTTCGTATGGAAAAAAGTTAAACTCTATGATTCCAGAAAGCTCATATATAGACGACTTAAAGTGTAAATTTCTATTGAACTTTGCAGTATCTATCTCATTTAGCTTATCACTTCCTCTCAATTCTCCAGCAGATATACCACCTCTTATAGCAAATCGTCTATTTAGATTTGTTTTGTATTGTATCGCTGTGGCTGGTCTTGCTAGCCTGAGGTGTTGATCATTTAAATCTCCAATATAATAAGAGGTCCCTAGCATTACACCTATTTCAGAATAGGGATCAATCCCTTGTGAAAAAGCATTATTCGAAGTGAAAATGAGTGCAGAAAAAATAAATATGATTAGTCTTTTCATCTAAATTATGTTGTTACGATTCATAGGTAACGCACAAATATAAGTATTTATGATAAAATAGAGTTAATTTCTTTTATCCTTACCCCACATGAGTTTTTCTCTAATGGTCGAAATAAAGCTTTGTTTTTCAAATTGTATGAGCTTTACCTTGTAATCGGCTTTACGTATTGTTAGTTCTAATTCGGGACCAATAGCTCGTGAACGACTGTCTAGTGCAACCAGAGCGAGTTCATCCCGTTGTGATACTTTTAAGGTGATTTTCGATTCGTCAGAAACTATTATTGGACGCACATTTAGGTTGTGTGGTGCAATAGGCGTAATGATAAAATTATTTGTGCCAGGCAAAACAATTGGACCACCACAACTTAATGAGTAGCCTGTTGAACCAGTAGGGCTGGAGATAATCAGCCCATCTGCCCAGTAGGTATTTATAAATTCATCATCAAGATAAGCATGTATCCGAATCATCGAAGAGGTATCTTTCTTTAGAACTGTAACTTCGTTTAGAGCAAAGTTGGTTTCACCAAATAGCTTATTGTCGCTTTCTAGCTGTAATAATGTCCTTTCTTTGATAGTGTATTCATCTTTCAATAAATGGTTAATAGCATACTCTATCTGATCTGTAGAAACACTTGATATAAAACCTAATGTACCGGTATTAATCCCTAAAATGGGGATGTCTGAATCTCGAACTAATGTAATTGCCCCAAGTAGTGTGCCATCACCACCAATACTGAGAAGTATATCGGCTTTTTCTTTCAGTTCTTGAGGGGTTTCGAAAGTGTCAAATTCCTTTTTGAAGTTTATGTCAATTAAGTTATCATAAAACTGATTTTCAATAATCAACTTAACATTTTCTTGTTCAAGCTTATTAACTAAGTGTTGAACATATTTAGCTTTGGAGGGGTTAAACTGTGTGCCGAAAAGTGCAATTCTCATTCTTAAAATGGATTTGAAAAATGAATAAATAAGCCCCACTGATTGAGGTGGTTTCTACTGTATTCTAAACGTATGAGTTTATCGTAATAAGTGACAAAATCAAGACTCACTCCTTGACTCATTAAGAATATATTATTCAATTGATTTTCGTCAGGATATTGATTGTCAACTACCGTTCCCATATCAGCAAATATACTGAAGTAAATAGAATAATGTGTCTTTTTGAATTGCTCCATTTTCAAATATGGAATATCTAATTTTTGTTTTGGAACGAGTTCATATTTTAATGCTGTTTTAGACATGGCATAATGTTCTCCATCAAAAACATAGTATTCGTACCCTCTAAGATAATCTTCAAACCCTAAAGATTCGTTTAAAATATAGGGTAGGCTGGTGTTTGTTTGTACTTTCACCTTGATACTATTACCCAGGTGCCACCTTGGTCTAAGGTTAAAATGATTTTCTGTCTTTGCTATAATTTGTAAATTCTTAAAGTCATTTTTTCTGCCTATAAAACCTGAGACTAACACCTCATTGAAAGATCCTTCGGTAGGATATGATATTGAATTTCTCTTTTCATTTTCATAATGATACTCCATTGATGAGAATTCGAACCGGTTAGATTCTACGCCTAGAAAATTGGGATTCAAAGTTTGAATTTCTTGTGGTGTTTCAAATATTGAATGTTTGAGGCTAAGTCTGTGTGTCAGGTTCAAATCTTTTTTATATTGAAGTGAAAATGAGCCGTTCCAATTTCTAAAGCGTTCATCTTCAAATTCTTTGTAAATCAGGGTATTGTCAATAGTTTTATAATGAAATTGTTTCATTCGAAACATTTCTAAGATGATAATTGTACCTAAGGTTTTGGTTTTATTGATGTATGGAATGTCGTATTCAAACAAATAATGTTCTTTATAGCCTTTCCTAAATTTAACTTTCAATATCTCGTTGCGCCCTCTAAAATTATACCAATTTAGAAACACCCCATAATTTAGTCTTGAAAAATCGTTAAAATTAGAGTTCTGAAGGCTGTCCCAGAAGACATTAAAATTACGTTCAGATATTTCTAAAATAGGATAAGGCCAAACATACCACCGCTCAACAACTTTTATGTTTACATCAATTTCATTTTTAGTAAATGATGGTTTGATTTCTATAAAGTTAAATAGCCATTGACTACTAATATTCAATTTGCTTTGATTGAGCTTTTCATTAAACTCTAGTTTAGTAAGGCTATCACCTATTTCAAAAGACAACTCTCTTAAAATAGTAGTTCTTTTGGTTAACTTATTACCTTCAATTTCAATAGAATTGACTCTATAGACGTCTTGCGCAAAAGTGGCAAATGCGGTAACTATTAATAGAAATGTTATGACTAAGCGCATTAGGGGTTGAGGTACCTCATTAATAAATTATATCTATCATCTAGATTGTCTTTGTTTTCAGACTGATTGTAGCTGGCGGCAACAGTGTATTTGTAGCGCTCAAAGGTCTGTATCACAGGGGCAATATCAACAATATTAAGCTTCATAGTGAGCTTCATAATATCTCTATCATCAACATCTGTAATGTAGGCACTGAGTATTCTTGCGCCATTACTTTCTACAATTTGAGCAATTTCACTCATAGCGTATTCTTTTTTATTCATCTCCAAGATGATAACCCCACCACTTTCTTGAATGGCAACAATAGACGCTAAAGAACGGATTAATGACTGGTGAGTAATTGAGCCAATGTAATTGCCGTTCGCCAGCATAGGTAGTAAGCTGAGGTTATACTCATCCATATAGTTGATGACTTCAAAAACATCTTTTCCTAAAGGCATAAAATAGAGCTGAACTTTTTCTTTAATGCTCAACAATTTATTATTCTCATCATGCATTCCCCATATATCATCTTCAGATATTACACCTAAAAGCTCATTATCTGAAACAACAGCTAAATGGGAAAGGTGATACTCTTGCATGATGGTCAATGCTTCAGCACCTGAATTCTGCAGCGTAATAGTTTGTATTTCCTTAGATATGAGTTTTCTTGTAATCATAATAGTTAGCAAACATAGTATTTTTACCTTTGTCCCTATATTATAACATCATCTATTAATGACAAAGTTAAGTGTTAACATTAACAAAATTGCAACAATTCGTAACGCTAGAGGGGGTAATATGCCTAATGTTTTGGATGCAGCAATACAGTGTGAAAAGTTTGGAGCTAACGGAATTACCGTTCATCCTCGGCCCGATGAAAGACATATTACCTATAATGATGTACGTCAAATAGCACCAATTGTTACGACCGAATTCAATATAGAAGGTTATCCTTCAAAAACATTTATCGACTTGGTGAAATCTGTTAAGCCACATCAAGTGACATTAGTGCCCGATGCACCCGATGCCATAACGTCAAATGCGGGGTGGGATACAGTTACTCATCAATCTTTTTTGAAAGCAATTATAGCTGACTTTAAAAATGCTGGTATTCGCACATCTCTATTTGTTGAAGCTGACGCAAAATATATAGAAGGTGCTAAAGCAATTCAAGCCGATAGAATAGAGCTTTATACCGAAAGTTATGCTCAACAATTTGAAGCAAATAAAGAACATGCTGTAAAGCCATTTATAGATTCAGCTATTATGGCACACGATTTGGGCTTAGGGGTTAATGCTGGTCATGACTTGAATTTTGATAATCTCGGTTACTTTGCTGCTCAAGTACCTTTTTTGGATGAGGTTTCTATTGGGCATGCATTGATTTCAGATGCTTTATACTTAGGATTAGAGAGAACCATAGAAAAATATAAAAATTGTTTGAAGAAGTGAAGTTGTATTCTAGAATCATAGGTCAAGGACAGCCTTTATTAATCATTCACGGTTTGTTTGGGATGTCCGATAATTGGCAGTCATTGGCCAAATTATTTGCCGATTACTTTGAAGTTCATCTTATAGATCAAAGAAACCATGGGCGTTCGCCACATGCTGATGATTTTTCTTACGAAGTTTTATCAAACGATTTGTTGTTGTATATAGAGGATAATAAATTGGAAAATTCTATCATCATAGGTCATTCTTTAGGCGGTAAAACAGCTATGCAGTTTGCGGTAAGCCACCCTGAGTTATTAGCCAAATTAGTTGTTGTAGATATTTCTCCTCGTTTTTATCCTATTCATCATGACAAAATTATTGCAGGATTAAAATCACTTGATTTTTCAGAGCTTAAGTCTCGCTCTCAAGCTGATGCAGTTCTATCTGAACATATTGATGAAGTAGATGTTCGTCAATTTCTCTTAAAAAGTATGTATTGGAAAGAAAAAGGTCAGTTGGATTTTCGATTTAATCTAGATTCCATTTCTAAAAATATTGCTAATGTTGGTGAAGCACTTAACGAGCATGTTCGATGTTCAATACCAACTTTATTTATCAAAGGAGGTAGCTCAAATTATATACAAGACCACGATGAAGACCTAATATTTGAGCATTTCACAGATGCTGAAATAGAGACAATTCCTAATGTTGGTCATTGGTTACATGCCGAAAGTCCTCAGTCATTTTTTGAAATGACGGTGCGTTTTTGTCTTTAGTTATTGAACGATAATTTTAATGCGTTCGTTAGCCATTTCAACAAAATAAAATCCTGTTGTGATGTTTTCGTTTATTTCCAATTTATTCATCCCTTTTAGAAGATTCACCTTGTTTTCAACTACAATCTTTCCTTGCAAGTCAGAGATTCTGTATTTTAATGTGGTAGATATTAAACTATTAATCTGAATAGTAAACTTACCTTCATTAGGGTTAGGGTAAACTTGAATATTGCCTTGTACTAATTCATGTATTGATGCAGGAGAACAAACGTATTCGCAAGCTACTAATGATGAATACGTTCCACTTCCGTCCATTGGATCAATACACGCTTCACCAACGCAATTAAATGACGGCTCTACTTGATTTTCTATTTCATTCATTCGTTCATTAAACTCTTGAAAGAACTGATTGGCAATATTAGCATCATGAATAATCATGGTGTTTTCATCATTATTAGTTTCTGCTGCACCTGACCAATTGTGAGAACCGGTAATAACTAATGGGTCTGAATCCGTATTATCGTGGTCAACAATGCAGTATTTATGGTGAAAGCTATCGCCAAATCCTTGATGTGAAATGACATTAACGCCTTCTTCTACTAAAAAATCATATTCTGAACCTTCTGTATTAATTTGTTCGATAATGCCATTTACTTCGACTCCACTTTCATGTTCTTCTGCAATAGTAGTGCCTAGTTGATTATTGGTGAATACTAAGAGAGCAAAATCGATTTCATCATCAGCAGATTTTAATGCATTAGAGATGTTCAAGGTTGTATTGTCAGTAGGAGAAAAATAAACTTCAAAATCGTTGCCGTTCACTATAAAATGATGTGGAGTATTATTAGTTTTATTGCTTCCAAACTTTGCGTTTTCATCGTCAGGTTCATTGCCATCAGAACCCCACATTTCATTGAATTCTAATTCATAAGTTCTAGCTACGGACTGGTCCTGCACCATAATGATATGGTTAGGGTCATCAAAAATCTGACTAGAAGTCCAGTTTGTTGAGCCAGAAAGCACCCATGCACTATCTGCTACATCAGCATCAATCACAATAAATTTATTGTGCATAATTCCCATTCCTTCAGGGCGTTCAATTCGTGGAATATTGCTGTTTAGAGTTCCTAAAGCAGCTGTCGTTGTTGATTCGCAAGTGATATACCTTACTCTAACTCCTCTTTCGTAGGCATCATTAATAGCGTTAGCAATCATGTTGTCCGAGTGGTTATAAACGGCAATATCAAGTGTAGAATCTGCTTTATCAATGTAAGCTTTAATGCTATCGTTGGTAAATACACCCGAGAATTGAGCATTTTCAATTGTTGCTACTGTTGTGTCAACGGGATTATTGAAACACACTCTTATTTTTCCAGAAGATGTTGATTGAGTAGCAAAAGCAAATACAGCGGAATATGCACTATCGCTGCCCTCATAGGATAATGCTTGAACATAATATATACTTCCTGCCTCAAGATTATCTAAAGAAATAGCATGATTAAAAACATAACCACTATCAGAATTTACAGTGCCTAGTTCAAGGTCTGTTGTTAGTCCGTAACTTAATTCTGAAGCAGCAATACTATTAGTTGTAAAATTTACGATAAAGCTTGTAGTAGTGATATCACTTTGTGTCAATGGTGAATTGTAACAAATGCCACCGCTGAATTCAAAATCATTTTCGTCT
This sequence comes from Flavobacteriales bacterium, assembly GCA_029248105.1. NCBI lineage: Bacteria > Pseudomonadati > Bacteroidota > Flavobacteriia > Flavobacteriales > Flavobacteriales bacterium. The sequence continues at coordinate 24,742 of JAQWJZ010000010.1, read as the reverse complement.
CTTACCAGTAACTGATAGCCATCAAATCCAGTAAATGAATATTGCGATGATATAGCAGTCAGTTTAACTGGGCAAGAAGGGATTAGAGTATTTTCTATATCACAATCAGCCTTTACATAAATCATTCCGTTCTGACCTCCTACACTAAAATTGTGTATTCCAACACTAAACAGTTGACCAGAATTTTCAAACACTACATTTTCAATACTTACAAGCTCGGATTCTGTCTCCTCTCCAATTGAATTTGGAGTAATGGTTTGAGGTGTAATACTGTATCCATTACCATGATTAATAAGGTTGCTAACTGGCTGAATTTCAAGTAGACCATTATAGTCAACTAGTATGCCAGTAACTGTAATGCTATCGCCTCTATTAACACCTTCTGTGTTTTCGGGGTCATAGATTGCAATTCCAGCAGTTCCATCTTCAATATAGCGGATGGGACTTCCTAGTTCGTCGCCATTTGTTACGACTCCACTTATAGTTACTTCAGAATTTTCAGCTTGTTGTCGAGCTGTGGCAATATCCATTTGAGCAAATACGCTTGTTTGACAAATAATAGCAGCACATAGTAAAAATATATTTTTCATAATAAGATGTTAGTTAAAATGTAAGTTTTGCAGATAGGTTTATTCGTCTGCCCATACCAAAAAATACCCCTGCTGATTTAGCATCAAATTCAGAGTAATCAGCATTATAGGAGTCGTTGTTTTGTGCATCAGAAATATAAACTTCGTTAAGCGCATTCAAGACACTTATACGGAAATTTATTTTTGTCTTTTTATTGAGTTTTAGGGTGTAACCAGCGTGAAAATCTACTAAGGAGTATGAAGGTATTTTCCATGATTCACGTCTAGCGTTTTCACCGTCTAATGATAGTGGGTCAAAGTCTGAATAGTAATCGTCAAAATAAGTGCCTCTTACTTTAAGATAAATATGGTCAAGAGGTTCGTAACGAATACTCATACCAAACTGAGTTTGTGCAGCATCACCTACATGAACACCTACAGCATCAAAAGATTCTACAACCTCATTTCCAAAATCATCAATTACAGCGTTATTGTTATCGTCATAGAATCTAACACTATCTTTAGATTGCCATGTCCAGTCTCCCAGTGACATCAAGCCTTCGATGGTTAATTTGTCGTTGAGTTTGTATGCCAAGTCCATTTCGATACCTTTGTGCAAGGCATCCATACCGTTGATATTGGCCTTTATAGGCTCATCATCTAGCATAATAGTTACTCCACCATTGGAGGGTTTGTTTTCCCAACGAGTGTAATAACCGTTTAAGTTAGCAGAAAATGAAGTCGAGCGATAGGAATAACCTCCTTCAACGGCTTTTACTATTTCGTTTTCAATATCTCGATATAGGTTATTTGAATAATCGTAGATATTATTAAAGCGAGGCGCTTTAGAGATGTATCCAATATTGAAAAAGACATTGTTGTTGAAGTCAATGTTGTAATTAGCACCCATTTTAACAGTCATTCCTCTTATCCACTTCCATGAGGTTTCAGCTCTTTGAGCTTCCGCCGAATTCATCGTGTATGCTACACCATTATGAATAATAGTGTCTTCTTTCATACTTTTTACAGCTCCAATGATATTACCGGCTTCATCATACACGATTTCTGTTAACACAGAAGTTCCTAAAGCTTCTACATAAGTGGTGTCATCTAAAATAAGGTCTTTCTTTTTAAAGTAGTCAATTCTTTTGTAAGCAGAGTTTGAGCCTGATAGGTTTAAAAATGCACTTAATTTATCATTGCTATATTCAAGTTGAGTGAATAGACCAGACCATTTTACGATGCCATCATTATGATAACCAACTCTATCACCGACTCTTTTGATTTGACTTTCTTGTAGTAAATTATTGCCTTCATCAATAGCATAGTCGCCACCTAATAAGTCGTAAACTTCTCTGTAATGCTCTCCTTTATAATAACGTAAATCTACCCCTCCTGAAAGGGTAATAGGATTGCTGAGTTGATAGTTTAATGTCGATAAGGCGCCATACCAATAATGGTTATTTCTTGAACTTAACAAATAAGTATCTGATGCTTTTTCAGTTGAACTATAAAGTGGGTTGATGTTAGTATGGTTGAAATTATAAGCGTCTTGAAAATTGTATTGCCCATTAGAGTCTAGATTGTTTGTGTTACCACTAAGATTTGTCCCCCCACCATTTCCAATTGATACGTAGGCAATGTTTGAGACGTAAAATTTATCACTTACGGCCCAAAAGTCACGAAGTGAAAATTGAGGTTTGTGGTAATAATTTTTCTTTGAGTTTAATGTTTCTGTGTTCGAAATAGTGTCACCATTTGCGTCAAGCTCCCAACGGTTTAAATTTCCCCAATGTTTGTTGTAGTTAATTCCTTTATTAGAGTAATCACCAAACAAAGTATCGTTTATACCTAAGTCGTTTGCATACTCGCTGGAGTATGTTGCGATATCGCTTTTATACGAACGTTGTCCGTGCTGTTGTGGTGCGCCAAGTGCCGATAAGCTAAGTGTATGTTTACCTAAACTCTTCTGTACTTTAGCGTAATAAAAGAAACCTTCACTAAAAGTCTCTTCAACAAAACCTCTTCCTCTTTTATACGATCCTGCAAAGGTAAACCCCCATCCATTCTTTAGTTTTCCCGAGTTGTAGCCAAGCGAGGTCCTCAGTTTACCATAAGAATCAACTTCTTGTTTGAAGCTGCCACCCTTACGACTCTCAATACCTTTAGTGAGTAAATTCATTGTGCCGCCAACCGATGGGATAGCTATTTTAGAAGCACCAAGTCCTCGTTGAACTTGAATATTGCTAGTTACTGCATCTAAACCAAACCAATTGGACCAATACACCCAACCGTTTTCCATATCATTAACAGGAATACCATCAATCATAACAGCTACATTACGTTGATTAAACCCTCTAATTGTAATTCGAGCATCACCATCACCACCACCTTGCTGTGTAGCATAAACGCCAGGGGTAGAGTTTAGCACCATAGGTATGTCTTGTGAAGCCAACTCTTCGTTAATCTTTTTGAGAGGTATGGTAGAAAAAGCGACAGGCGTTTTTCTATCAATAGCCACATCGGCAACAACTTGTACTTCATTTAGAAGAATAGTATTCAGTTTGACATCTAACTTTATGGGTTTGCCATTGAGAGTCAATTTTTTGACTACTTTTTCATAACCAACGTATGAGATAGTGATTTCTAAAGATTTCTCGCTGGAAACAAATGCAAATTTACCATCAAAATCACTAATAATTCCTTTTCCGTTGTAGGCTATTGTTGCTCCAAAAAGAGGGTCGTTTGTAGTATTGTCTGTAACGGTGCCGCTTACACGTGTCTGTGCTAAAGCTCCCATTATTGATGCAAAACAAAACAATAATATGAGTTGGAGTTTCATTGAATTTAAATAAAAAAAAAGTGCTGATAGTTTTCTATCAGCACTTTAAATTAATAGTTTTAGTTTATGACAATAGAGCTGGTCTTGACGCTATTATCATCAAAGATAATGGACAAGCTGTAAAATCCACTGTTTAAGTTCTGAGTGTAGATGTAAGCTTGAAGATTAGAATTTGAATAGTTGATTTCAACTTTTTGACCAAGAGCGTTGAATAGTTCGAAAGTTCTAATTGATTTGTTAGCACTAATGTTAATCGTTTGATTATTCGTTGCAGGGTTAGGATACAACACAAAAGAAGTTGAGTTTTCATCAATTGATGTAGAACCAGATGAACAGTCGCAAGTATGAGAGCCAAGCTGTGTCCATGTATTGATAGACAATGAATCCCATTCAGCAGAAGGGTCGAAAAGAATAGGGCTGCTTGTAACACCAGACTTCACACTTGCCTTTCTGATAAGAGTGTGGTTTTTTGTCCACCAAGCACCACCATTGGCATCAGTAAAACCTGCTGTTGCATCATCTGTCCAAGCATCACCAGGATCCTCGCCAATTTTTCCAATAATGTCAACGATAGTTCCATTTTTAGAAAGTGTCATGGCATCATTTCCATTCATGTATAATGGAGACGGGTAAACAGGAGCCCATTGATCGGCCATGTTGTAAAGTTCAACCATAATATAACCAAACTCATTAGTTGAATTAGTGTCAGAATTGGTAACTATCCAGGTTTCTCCTGCGCCAATTGATCCTGACAAATTCATTTCGTCAGAAACTTCAGCAGAGCCATTAGAATAGCGGCCAATTGTATAGCTACTTAAATCTATTGCCTCACTAGTAGGGTTATAGATTTCTACAGCTTTATTGTTAGAAGAGCCTTCTACATATTCTGAAAAGAAAAGCTCTGAACAGTCTTGAGCAACAAGAGTAAAAGTAGAAAGTGTTAGAATAAAAGATAAAATTGATTTCATAAATGTTGATGTTTGTTAAGTGCTTCAAATTTAGTTTAAATTTCTATTATTTAAAGTAGAAATTGTATGCTTTTATAAAATTAACTTTTTTTTCATATTAAAGAGGATTTTTTTACGTTATTATGCAATTAATATTAAACCAACAAATTATTTATATTTACCAACTATAAATCATCTTATGTCAGATAGTTTAGTCATAATACCTACTTACAACGAAAAGGAAAATATTGAGCGAATAGTTCGAAAAGTTTTTTCGCTTAGTCACTCGTTTGATATTTTAATAGTTGATGATGGCTCACCTGACGGCACTGCTGATATTATTAAAAACCTTCAAAAAGAATTTAATGGACTTTACATACAAGAGCGTAGTGGTAAGTTAGGTCTAGGGACTGCTTATATTCATGGTTTTAAATGGGCTTTAAAAAAAGACTATCAGTTTATTTTTGAGATGGATGCCGATTTCTCGCATGATCCGGATGATTTGTTACGATTGTACGATGCTTGTAAAAACAATGGTAAAGATTTAGCTATAGGTTCACGCTATACTAACGGTGTTAATATTGTGAACTGGCCAATGAGTAGATTGTTGATGTCATTTTTTGCTTCAAAGTATGTCAAATTTATAACAGGCCTTCCTGTGAATGACTCTACTGCAGGTTTTATTTGCTACAGACGTCAAGTTTTAGAAATTATCGATTTAGCAAATATTAGGTTTGTAGGTTATGCCTTTCAAATAGAAATGAAATTCAAAACATGGAAGTCTGGCTTTGATATATTTGAAGTGCCTGTAATTTTTACGGATAGAAAAGAAGGTCATTCAAAAATGGACACCTCTATTTTCTTTGAAGCGTTCATTGGAGTTATACAATTGAAAATTATCAGTTTATTTACCAAATTCAAACAAAAGTCATAGAATGTCAAGCACTTTAATTCGAAATGCTAATTTGATTAATGAGGGTCAGATTATTCAAGCAGACCTATTAATCAAAGAAGGTGTAATTGCCAAAATAGCAACATCGATTGATGAACAAGCCGATCACGTCATAGATGCAAAGGGTAAATACCTTATGCCTGGTGTTATTGACGATCAGGTTCACTTTAGAGAGCCTGGCCTGACTCATAAAGCAGAATTATATACTGAATCTAAAGCAGCTGTGGCTGGTGGTATCACTTCCTTTATGGAAATGCCAAATACTAAGCCACAGACCCTTACCCAAGAACTTTTAGAACAGAAATACCAAAGAGCTAAAGAAGTATCACTAGCTAATTACTCCTTTTTTATGGGTGCTTCTAATGATAATTTGGAAGAAGTTTTAAAAACTGACCCAAAGACTGTTGGTGCAATCAAAATATTTATGGGTTCATCAACGGGAAACATGCTAGTAGATGACAAAAGTGTCTTAGAGAATATTTTCGAAAAATCGAAAATGTTAATAGCAGTTCATTGTGAAGATGAAGCTACCATACAAAAAAACACAGCTCATTATAAATCCATTTATGGTGAAGATGTTCCCATTGAACTTCATCCAAAGATAAGAAGCGATGAGGCATGTTATAAATCGTCTTCAATGGCAATAGAATTGGCCAAAAAGCACAATACTCGACTTCATGTATTTCACCTGTCGACGGCAAAAGAGATGGAACTGTTTAGAAACGACATTCCGTTAGAAGAAAAACGCATAACCGCTGAAGTATGTATTCATCATTTATGGTTTGACGATAGCCAATATGCCGAAAAAGGAACGCATATCAAGTGGAACCCTGCGGTGAAAAGTGCTTCTGATAGAGATGCTGTATTTGAGGCTCTTTTAAATGATCGGATAGATGTTATTGCTACTGACCATGCACCGCATACATTAGAAGAAAAGAATAACACTTACTTTAACGCTCCCTCGGGAGGCCCCCTTGTTCAACACGCTTTAGTCGCAATGTTGGAATTTTATCATCAAGGCAAAATAAGTTTAGAAAAAATTGTAGAAAAAATGTGCCATGCACCTGCTATCTGTTTTCAAGTTCAAGGTAGGGGTTTTTTAAGAGAAGGCTACGCCGCCGATTTAGTGCTTATTGATCTTGATAGTGAGTGGCAAGTACAAAAAGAAAACATACTCTATAAATGTGCTTGGTCGCCTTTTGAAGGGACAACGTTTAAATCTAGAGTTAGCCATACTTTTGTTAATGGACATTTAGCCTATTATGAAAGTCAATTTGATGAATCTATAAAAGGGCAAAGATTACTATTTGATAGATAACAAAAAAGAGGCTAAAAAGCCTCTTTTTATGTTTAGAATTAAGAATAATTCTACTCTGCAGCTTCTTCTTCAGTTGCTGTTGAGTCCATCTCAGCTTCTTCAGCAACAACTTCAACAGTGTCTTCAGCTGTAACTTCTTCAGCAACAACTTCAACTTTTTCTTCAGTTGTAGCTTCTTCAGAAGCAGGAGAACCACAAGCTACTAAGCCCATGAAAGCAATCGCTAAAACGTAAATTAAATTTTTCATTGTGTATGGTTTTAAAATTAAAATCACAACAAAGATAGTTTATATATGTTTATCATTTAAGATGATTAACTTTGAAGTATGAAAAATTTAATTTTGATTGTTGTTGTTACGATCTTATTCTCTTGTTCTAATCCAGTAGAATTTAATTCAAAAGGTGTTATCTCGGCAGATGAAATGGTGAAAATATTGACTAGCAGACAGCTCGTTGTTTCTGAGTTAAATACATTTCAATATCAAGGGAGTTTTTCAGAGAATCATGTAGATTCTTTACTAGCAAGTTCCTATGTGACATTAGGCTATTCAGAGGAGGATTTCAAAACAAGTTGGGATTATTATACCAGCAACGGCAGTGAAGACCTTCTTTTGATTTATGATAAGGTGTTGCAAGAATTACAGTTATTGGAGGAGAAGTCTAAGAATTAGTGTGTTCGTCTAAGAACCATTTGCTATATCTTTTGATACTATTTGATATAGGTATAAATGTATAATTCAATGCGGTTACTATTTTTTGGTTAGAAAAGCTTTTGTTTTTCATAGCTGTATTTGCTGTTTCTTTAGTCACTAATGGGCTTTTATTAGTGAAAATGGATTTAAGCCATTCTACACGCCATGCGACTTCTTTTAAAAAAGGGGTAACCTTTATGTGTGGTTTTGGTTTATTTAAGTTTTCTGCAATTTCATCGAAAATATCCCTATACTTCATCTGTTCAGAATTTAATATAAAACGTTCGTTGACAATATCACTTTTCAATAGTTTTATTAAGCATTCTGCAACATCCAACACATCAACATATCCGGTGCTACCGGTACTATAAAATTTTAAGCCACTCCACACTTTTTCAAACATTTGTGAGCTGCCCTTTGTCCAATCGCCTGGTCCTAATATAACGGATGGATTTACAATTATAGAATCCAAGCCCTCTTCAACACCTCGCCAAACCTCTTGCTCAGAAAGATATTTGCTAATAGCGTATTGAGTATTTACTTTACCTTCTCTCCAATAATCCTCTTCTGTCCTAGTTTTATTTTCTTCGGCACTTCCTAGAGTAGCAATAGAGCTGACGTAACCTAATTTTTGGATGTTCTGCGACAGGCATACATTGACAATATTAGCTGTTCCTTCCACATTCTGCTTCATCATTTGATCAAAATGTTTTGGATTGAAAGAAACAATAGCGGCACAATGAATGACCATATTACAGTCTTTCATGCCTTCTTCCAACGAGAATATATCCATCAGATCGCCATCTATCCATTCAATAGAGTTCAATAAATTCCTTTTTTTATAGTGTGAAAAAATATTTTCAACGACAGCTAAAGAGCTTTTTTGCCTTTTTAAAGCTTTTACTTTTTGTCCATTTTCGGTTAACTTTAGGAGTATGTGTGCTCCAACTAAACCTGTACCACCTGTTAAAAATATCATCTTGAACAAAGGTAGATAAAAAATAGCCCCAATTTTTTACATTATTTATATTTGCTCAAAAGAATTTATAATAATGGACTTTGTAGAAGAATTAAAATGGAGAGGTATGATACACGATATCATGCCAGGCACTCAGGAGCAATTGCAAAAAGAAATGACAACTGCTTATATAGGATTTGATCCAACAGCAGACTCTCTCCATATTGGGTCATTAGTTCAGATAATGATATTAGTACACCTTCAGCGATGTGGTCATAAGCCTATTGCACTTATGGGTGGAGCAACAGGAATGGTAGGTGATCCTTCTGGCAAATCCAAAGAAAGAAATATGTTGTCGGAAGAAGTATTGCAGCATAACTTGAACAGTGTACAAAAACAAATGGAGCGTTTTTTAGATTTTGACTGTGGTGCAAAATCAGCCGAAATAGTCAATAATTACAATTGGTTTAAAGAGTTTAGTTTTTTAGATTTCATTAGAGAAGCAGGTAAGCATATCTCTATAAACTATATGTTAGCCAAAGATTCTGTAAAATCTCGTTTGGAAACAGGAATGAGCTTTACAGAATTTAGTTATCAGTTGGTTCAAGGTTATGATTTTTATTGGTTGTATAAAAATAAAAACTGCAAAATACAGCTAGGAGGCTCTGACCAATGGGGTAATATTACCACAGGTACTGAATTCATCAGACGTAAAGATGGTGGAACTGCTTTTGCTGTGACCACACCTTTATTAAAAAAGGCGGATGGAGGTAAATTTGGTAAAACAGAGGAAGGCAATGTATGGTTGGACAAACGACTAACTTCACCTTATAAGTTTTATCAATTTTGGTTGAATTCTTCTGATGAAGATGTTAAAAATTACATCCGTATTTTTACGCTACTAACTAAAGAAGAAATAGAAGATCTTGAAAAACAACACGATGAAGTTCCACATCAAAGGTTACTGCAAAAGACCTTAGCTGAAGATATTACAAAACGCGTACATTCAGAAGAAGATTTACAAGCAGCGATTACAGCATCTAATATTCTTTTTGGTAAATCAACATCGGATGATTTAATGTCTTTAGACGAAGAAACTTTTCTGTCTGTTTTTGAAGGTGTTCCACAGTTTGAAGTTAACTCGTCTGATTTAGAGGGCGATATTCTTGATTTTCTAGCGGATAAAACTCAAGTTTTTTCTTCTAAAGGTGAAGCTCGAAGAATGATACAGAGTAATGCGGTAAGCATCAATAAAATAAAAATTACTGCTGATAAAACACTTTCTACTGACGAACTGATTTCTAATAAGTATTTACTTATCCAAAAAGGTAAAAAGAATTACTTTATGGTGATTGTAAATGGAAAATCACTGAGCCAATAGTATTGTGCCTGTTTTTCGTTTAATTTTTTTGTAACCTTCCTCAAATTGTAAGATGAGCTTATAGGTGTAGACTCCAATGGGGCACATTTTGCCTTTATATTTTCCGTCCCAATATTCCTTAGGATTGTAGGTTTCGAATATTAATTCTCCCCATCGGTTAAATATCTGCAAATGAAATGAATCGTAACCACAGTTTTGTTTCGTTAAGAAATAATCGTTGTGTTGATCGTGGTTTGGTGTAAAGCTATTAGGGATAAAAACCTCACACTCACAAAAGTATCGGATTACTAAGCTATCTATTAGCGTTTCACAGTTGGAGGAGATTTTCACCCAATATTCTCCTAAATCTTTAAAAGTATAACTTGGATTCTGTGAACCGTCTTGCCATAAGTAATGCGCATTTTCATTGCTTACATTAGTATTCATTTCAAAGTTAATCGTATCATCCTTACATAACAAAACATCTTCACCTAGGTTCAAATTCAAGCGAGGATAATGACTAAACCTAATACTATCACTGATGCTTTCGCATTGGTTACTTATGGTCACATAATACAAGCCCTCATTATTTACTTCATAATTGTTGTTTGTACTCCCATCATTCCAAAGGATGTTTACATTAGGGCATTTAACTTGTAAGGTATGCGAATCGTTATAGCACATAATTGTATCTGAGCCCAATTCTAGAAACAACTTTTCTATGTGACTTATTTTTATGCTATCTGCAATCATTTCGCATTCATTGTATTCTTTCAGCCATACCATACCACTTTGATTGGTAGTAAACTGATTAGTGTTTGCCCCATTGCTCCACTGGTAATTTACATTTGAATTTGTTGCTGTAAAGATTAAGTTTTCGCCCGGACAAATAGAAGTGTCATTACCTAAATCGGTGGGTAATAAATCATCAAGAGATTTGAAGCTTACATAAATCGTGTCGTAATGATTAACTGTTGTTGACGTTTCTTGCCAATAATAGCTTTGTTTCATCCAATATGTGCCTTCTTCATAGGCATAAAAAAGTGTATCTGTTGAGCCGTCTTGCCAAAGGCATGTGACATTATCTTGTCTTTTTGGACTTAGTATTAAAGTATCACCTTCACACATTGTTGTGTCTGTGATGTTAGAATAGGGAAAAAACGAAACATCTTCTAAGAAGTAATATAGACAGCTGAGCCTTACATTAAAAAAAGGGTCGTTAAATTCAGTTTCAGTATCAAAATTTCCAATAGTAATATGGTTTTCATCTCCATTGGCTCGATATAGTCCTTTTACTTCAGTCCATTCTGAGGTGTCTGAAATTGTGTCTTCTGAAAGAACTTGTGCAGGTAAATTATTATAGTCGTTGACTTCGTTAGTAGTGATGTATGCCCCTAAGGAGTTTAGTGCAAAAGGATTTTGGGTTGAGGGGCAAGTATAAAATGAGATTTGATATAGCTTACCCTTTATAAGTGGTTCATTCAGCTCTACTTTTATAAATTCTATGTAGTTATGTCCCAGCGCTCCAATGTAGGCTCTTATACCTGTATATCCATTGCCCGTACGGGGTGTTCTGTAACCGAAGTTGTTGTAAGGAGCGCAGAGGAAACAAGAGTCGGCACCTAAATATACGTTTGTAGATAAGCTATCAAAGAGACCTTCAGGCATACTATCGAAAATCCAATAATTATCGGTGTAATAGAAGTCAGCTGTATATATACTATTCCAGTAGTCATAAATTCCAAAAGATTGATTGAGGTAATAGGGGCCAGGTAAAACAAAAGTGCTATCAAATTCCTCAAAGCTAGCATTAGGCACTAGGTTTTGTGCTGAAAGGGTAGTAAATGCAATGAGTGCTATAAATACAATTAAGGGCTTTTTCACGGTGCTTTAAGGAATCTACGTTTAACAAAGTTAATCAAAAGATTTTCTCAAAGCAATAGTAGATGTCTTTGTGCGGCTTGAGCTTGATATGACCAAGCTGTTGGTAGCCAATGTGCTTATAAAAGGCAATAGCCTTTGGATTGTTGATGTAGGTGTCTAATCGCATAGATATACATCCCTTTTCTGCGGCTAATTCTTCAGCAAAAGTCATCATTTTTCTTCCCACTCCTTTATTCCAAACACTCGTCTTAGAACATAGGCGATGGACTACCATAAATTTATTGCTTTTGTCTTCCCAGTCAATAGTCAGATATGTAGGGTCTTGCTTTCTGTCAATTTTGATGCCAGCAACAATTTCGTCTTCTAAAACTCCTACATAGTAGTCGCCAATTTCTAAGTCTTTTTGAATGACTTTCCTGTTAGGATACGTTTCGTCCCATTGGTCAATACCTAACTTGATCATGCCTTCCACGCAAGACTTGTACACTTGCATGATAGCATCTAGTTCGTTTTTATTAGCTTTTCGTATAATCATTTTCATTGAGCAATAAGTTACACCCCCTGATGTCAGCTTGTTCAAAGCGACCAAGGATTTCAAAAGTATTATTATCAAATGATTTGCCCAAATCTTGGGTAGCAATAAAGGCGCAAGAATTTACATTGGCTAAATCGATTACATTAATGCCACCTGTTAGCCCATATTTTAAGATACTTAGTGGATCTTCGGTATCTCTAATTAAAACTTTCATCCAAGGTGGTGTTTCAAAAATTCCATTTTCTTTGGAGTAAGCTTGAGAAAGCAATTCAGTCATACCGTACTCTGAATGAATATTTTGGAGAGAAAACCCTTGTTGTAATACGGAATGCAATTCCGATTTTATCATTTCTTTTCGTTTTCCTTTCATGCCTCCTGTTTCCATTACAATGGTATTTTCTAAATTGAAAGGACCTAATTCGACAAGGTCTAATAGCGCATAGCTAACACCAATAAGTAAAGTTTTTCTTTCACATTCTTGGGTTAAAATTTCAGCTAATTCCTTGATGTTGTGCAGATAGAAGCCACTTTGTGGGTATTGGCTTTCTTGTATGAGTTGGTCGCACATATACACTAATGAAGAGCCTTCTCTTTCAAGGTAGGAGGGTAGTAGGGCAAGGATTCGATAGTCTTTAGGGTTGCCATAGAAATGCTGAAATCCTTGTTTGAAGCTGTCTTGATAAATTGAAGCATCAGCTACATAATGTTTGCTCTGTTGTTGTCCTGTTGTTCCGCTACTGCTAAATGTAATATGAGGTTTTTGGTTATCAGATATTATTCGATTATTCTTGAATAATTCGATGGGAAGAAAAGGAATTTTGTCAATGGAATTAATAGCATTTAAATCGACCTTTAAAAGGTCTAGATAGCGTTTATAAACAGAACAATGCTGTGCTTGAAGCTGAAATAATTTCAATGCTTTTTCTTCAAATGATACGGTCTGATCGAATACCCAATGCATAGGACTAAGGTAAAAAAAAAGCTCCTTGAAAAGGAGCTTTTTGTTACTAAATTAAGCGCTTATTAAAGGCCTAATTTTCCGAAGAATTTTGTTAAACCTGAAACAAATTCTTTTGGTATTTCTACTAACATTGAGCTAAATGTAAGCTGATCATTAACTCCTATTGCAATGGCTATAGAGATGATTAAGCCAATCAAAGCATATGAGAAATCTTTTACTAATAATTTAACAGCTGTAGCCGTACTATTTTCTCCTGAGTTTCTTATTGCCATAGCAACTTCTCGACCTCCTAATAAACCGATGAATACCCAAGTGGTACTCATAGGCACTTGTGAGTAGAGTTTGAAATAGAACAATATGATACAGTATATAAAGTCAATGATTGTAGCGAAACGCACATCGGTAACTACTGACTTTTCTGTTACAATTTTTTGTATTCTTCCACCTTTGAAGTAGAGTAACAACCCTAGTCCTATAAATACGACTCCAGCAAAACCCATGAATTGCATAAAACTCATACTTCTAGGTAGGTAAACGGCAATGTTAGCCGCATCTTGCATTAGCCATACTGACCATAAGGTACCACTAGTAATCCACTGAGCGATGGTCCAGCCAAACTTGGCTTCACCAACGAATTTTTCTTTTGCCCATTTAGAGATGAGCATAAAAATAATGAAGCCCATAAAGAAGGCCAATACATACCCACTCATACTCTTAGCAAGTACTTTGCCTACGGCTGCTGGCGCAGCAGCAAATGATGTTAATAGAATGAATGTTGTAGAAACAGGCATTCTTAAACGAGTAAGTATTAATAAAAATATAGGTGCTGCTATCTGTAGGAAGTGAAAGTTTGTTGGGCTTTTTTCAAAGCCTTTAGCCATGAGTCGACCATGGCTGACATCACCCGCAAAGTTAAACCATGAATAGCCGACGGTAAATAAAAATATACCCCCAATAAATATCCAGAGCACCCACCACTTTTTGTCTTGATTTGATGCAATGAAAGTTCCAAGAGTTTGGATACTGTCGTTTGCAACAGCAGCATAGGCTGCAAAAATAAAGCCTACCCACATTCCCAATTGAGGGTATGGCGTAACGAACATGGCGAGAATAAATGCGACAACTATGAAAGAAAGGAAGTTTCTTTCACCTTTATGAATCCATAAGTTAGTTGGGTAACTGAACTTCGACATTAATTTTTTCATCGAAAAAAAATATGTTAATTAAGGTTTTTACTAGAGTACAGCTATAGTGTATACTGCAATCATGATAACAACGTAGAGTAATTTACTGATGTCAAATTTGTTTTGTGTAGTTTCCATTGTGTTGTGTTTTATTAGTACTATACAAATGAACACAATGAATTCTCACTCCAAGTTAATTGAAAGTAAATCTAATGTTAAGAAATTGTTAAGCGATTTTGTTTATCGCTTATTTTTTCGGTGCTTTATAACTTTTGATTCGATAGAAAAAATAAGTTCTTCAGCAATATTCTTTGTTAAATCTCCTGATCGTTCCAGTTTTCGTACGCATGACAAAAGATAGAATAATGCCTCTGCATTCTTTTCATCATAGTTTTCTATGATGGCGCTACTTCCGTTTGAATTTATGGTATTTAATAATTCATCTTGTTTGAAAACTCTACGAGCTATTTTGGTGTCTTCTTTTTCAAAAGCCTCTATCACATTATCCATCATAGCCTGACATTGAGAGAACATGTCTTCAATCTTTACGTCGGCAATAGCTTTTTTAGGAAATGGATCTTTTACATTATTGACATAATTGGCGATGCCATCCGCAATATCAGCTATACGTTCCAATTCGTGATTGATTTTATATACCGAAAGAACAAAGCGCAAATCGACGGCAACAGGAGAATATAAGGCTAATATATTTTCACAATCTCTATCGATCTTTAGCTCTAGAGAATTGATTCTTTTTTCAGCATTAGTTATTTCAGCCGCCAAATCTTTGTCAAATTCTAAAAGGGCTTTTTCACTTTTTAGCAATTGATTATTTACTGCTAAAAACATGTTCAGCAATTCCTTTCTCAATTCATTAATTTCTTGCTCTAATTGTGTCATAATAAAATGGGATTAACCAAATCTACCTGTAATGTAGTTTTGTGTGCGTTCTTTTTTAGGGTTTCTAAAAATCTCTTCTGTTTTACCAAATTCTATTAAGTCTCCCATATAGAAAAAGGCTGTGTTATCACTAACCCTACTTGCCTGTTGCATATTGTGAGTTACGATAACGATACTGTATTTTTCTTTTAGTTCATGGATTAACTCTTCAACCTTTGCTGTAGAAATGGGGTCTAATGCCGAGGTAGGTTCATCCATAAGTAGAACAGAAGGCTCAACGGCCAAGGCTCTTGCGATACACAAGCGTTGTTGTTGACCTCCAGAAAGTGCTAAGGCAGATTTTTTTAAATCGTCTTTAACTTCGTCCCATAAGGCGGCTTGTTTGAGGGATTTTTCAACACGCTCTTTTAGAAATGCTTTATCTTTTATGCCTTGAATTACCAAGCCATAAGTCACGTTTTCGTATATGCTTTTAGGAAAAGGATTGGGCTTTTGAAACACCATTCCGATGTTTTTTCTCAATTCATCCACCTTTATGTTTTTATCATAAATGTTTTGCCCTTTCATAAATACTTGCCCTTCCATTCTGTAAGATTCGATGTAGTCGTTCATTCTATTGAAGACTCTGAGAAAGGTTGATTTACCGCAGCCTGAAGGGCCGATAAAAGCGGTCACTTTATTTTTTTCAATATTCATATTGATATTTTTCAAGGCTTGCATTTCGCCGTAAAAAACATCGAGTGACTTAGTTTCTAAAATGTATTCTTGTTCTGTTGTCATTCTTACCAACTGATTTTCTTTTCCCATTTATTTCTTAGATAAACGGCTAAGCCATTCATAATAAATGTGATGATTAATAGTATTATAATAGCGGCTGCAGCATTGATTGTAAATCCGTGCTGTGGTCTTGAAACCCAATTAAAAATTTGAATTGGCATTACTGTAAACTCGTCCATTGGTGAGCTTGGTGCAAAAGGCACATAGGCTAATGCTCCTACCACAATTAATGGTGCGGTTTCACCTACGGCTCTAGAGATTGCCAATATTACACCTGTCAATATTCCTCCCATAGCACTAGGCAATACTTGATGCCAAATGGTTTGCCATTTTGTTGCTCCTAAGCCATAGGATGCGGCTCTGATACTTGGTGGTACGGCCCTTATGGCTTCTCTTGTTGCTACTATTATGATAGGCAGTATTAGTAAAGCTAATGTAAAAGCGCCTGCCAATACACTATTTCCCATTTGGAAAACACGAACGAATATTTCAAGACCAAGTAGTCCATATATGATAGATGGCACGCCCGCTAAATTCGAAATATTTACCTCGAGGAGAGAAGATAATCGGCTTTTTTTGCCGTACTCTTCTAAATACACACCTGCAGCCACTGCTAGTGGAAAAGCAATCAGTGTTGTAAAGCCCAATATCCATAGCGAACCTGTCCAAGCGGTGTATATACCGGCTTTTTCAGCTTTTCTAGACGGAAGACTTTTCATGAAGTCCCAGTCGATTCTTGATAGCCCATCGACAAGGATATTGCCTATAAAAATAGCCAGAACAACAAGCCCTAAAAAGGTGCAAATAATTCCAATGTATTCAAAGATTTTATCCTTGATTCTATTTTTTCTCGAGTTAGTCATATTGCTCTCTAAATTTCTTTCTTACCCAGAAGCTGATATTATTTAATATAAATGTGAAAACAAATAAGGTCATACCAGCGGCAAAGATTGTTCTATATTCTAATGATCCGTGTGGCACATCACCCAAACTAACTTGTACAATATATGCTGTTATAGTTTCTATAGGTACTAAAGGATTAGCCGTTAGTCGTGGTTGCTGACCAGCAGCAATGGCTACAATCATAGTTTCTCCAATTGCTCTTGAAAATGCTAAAATAACAGACACTACAATACCCGATGATGCGGCAGGAACCATTACTTTAAATGCTGTTTGGAAGCGTGTTGAGCCTAATCCGTAAGAAGCATTTCTTAACGATTTTGGTACAGCTTGAAGAGCATCTTCACTAAGTGAGCTGACAAAAGGGATAATCATTATACCCATTACTATTCCTGCTGAAAGAGCGTTGAAACCAGCCATTTCGGGAATTAGTTTTTGCAAAAAAGGAGTAACAACCATCAAGGCAAAGAATCCGTATACTACGGTTGGTACTGCTGCTAGAACCTCTAGCATAGGCTTTACTGTTTTTCTGAATTTCTTAGGAGCATACTCGCTAAGATAGACGGCTATAGTTAATCCAACTGGCAATGCCACAGATACGGCAATCACTGTTGTTAGTAATGTCCCTGAAATTAGGGGCATTATGCCAAAATGCTTGTTGGCGAAAAGTGGCGTCCATTGGTCGTCAGTAAGAAAATCAACTATAGAAACTTCCTTAAAAAAAGTAAAGCTCTCCGAAAGGAGTACCCATATAATTCCTATAGTAGTGAGGATTGTAATAGCTGCACTACCTTTGAGGAGAAATTCAATTATTTTTTCTTTGCTTCTTCTGTTCATTTTATTTGAAATAACCCAAGCAACCTAAGTTGCTTGGATATAAATAGTAATTAACCTTCTACACAATGAAAAAAAAGAGTTAACACTATGAAAAAAAACTACTTTATAAATGCATTAAATTTTTCAATCTCTTTAGCATATTCTGCATCTGGAAGTGGAATGTATCCTACCTCTGCAACCAATGAAGAAGCGTTTTCTAAATAGAATGAAACAAATCCTCTTACTTCTTCTTTTTGTACTGCTAGACTACTCACGTAAATAAAGATTGGTCTTGATAGTGGTGCATAAGAACCGTTACCAACGGTTTCTAATGATGGCATTACTACCCCATTACCATTATCTACACCAACTAATTTTAGTTTGTCTTTATTTTCTTCATAGTATGCTAAACCAAAAAATCCTAAAGCATTTTTGTCTGTTGCTATACCTTGCACTAAAACATGATCGTCTTCAGAAGCGGTATAATCGCCACGTGTTCCTACTTTCTTTCCGCATATAGCTTCAGCGAAGTAGTCGTAAGTACCAGACGCTACGCCAGGACCGAAAAGGTGAAGCTCTTCGTGAGGCCAGCCCTCTCTTACTTGATCCCAATACATAATTTGTCCTTGTGCTTCAGGCAGCCATATTTTCTTGAGCTCTTCTACTGTTAAGTAATCCACCCAGTCATTTTCAGGGTTAATTAATACAGCCAAACCATCATAAGCAACACTTAACTCTTGGTATCCAATACCAATCTCTGCACAAGCATCAGCTTCTTTTGCTTTAATAGGACGAGAAGCATCATTGATATCTGTTTCACCTCTCATGAATTTTTTGAAACCACCACCAGTTCCAGAAACACCAACAGTAACATTAACAGCAGGTTCAACTGCTCTGAATTCTTCAGCCACTGCTTCAGTAACAGGATATACTGTACTAGAGCCGTCAATTTTGATTGCTCCGCTCAGCCCTGATTTGGTAGATTTTTGTTCGCTTCCGCCACAAGCAACAAGTGCAATTGTAGTGATGCCTAAAAATAATTTTCCTAATGTTTTCATTTATCTATTTTTGATTTTAATTACCCTACAAACATAGAGGGCTAATTGAACCTAAAGCTTACTTTAATATTAATAAAATGTAAATTTTAAAATATATAATGTTAAGTAATTGTAAAGCGTATTAACGGCTGAGAAGCATAAAAAAAGCGAGGCTTTTGCCTCGCTTTCAAACTTTAGTTTGGTGTGTATTTAGAACTTGAATTCTAAGTTCATAAATATTGAGCTTTCAGCATCAGCACCTTCTGTTGCAGCAGTCCAGCTTTGGTAGTTTAAAGCAACTTTTAAGCCCTTGACCATTTGCTTTTGAATACCAACAATCATAAATGTGCCATCTTTAGATAAATTCCAATCGTCCTCAGAGCTCAACTCATCGTATCTTCCAAATAAAGACATGCCATCATTTAGATCATAACTACCATATGCTGACATACCTGTACGCTCTTGATCCGTTACATTTTTAGCATTTTCTTGAAGGTTATACTCAGCGCCTAATTTGAAGCCATTTCCTGTATAAGCTAAAGCAGCGCTTGTTGTATTTTGATGAGAGTCATTAGCTCCATAAGATTCTCTTGGCACTACATCTCGGTGAACTCTCATTACAACATTTTCTGAAAGGTCATAAATTAAGCCAACACTTCCTCTAAACAAACCGTTAGACTCTTGTTCTTTTTTGTACCCTTCGCCGTTAAGTACTTGAGCATCAATACTCATCTTATCATTTAGTTGATAATCAACAGAAACACCTACATCGGCAGAACTAGCCCATTTGTGTTTGTCTTGCAAAGATTTGTATATGTATCTATGTCCCCATGCTTTTTCCATGAACTTAAAGTTTTTGGTACCTATCATACCAAAATTGATTTTCATGTTTTCATTAGTTTTCCAGCTAACAGAAGCAATTTTCAAGAAAGCGGTGTAAGCACTTCCTGCACTATTATTACCTACGTCAAAAGTTATTTTTGTGCTAAACTCATCGCTTAACGCATAGCTGTACCCTAAGTAAGCTCTATTCACATCAAAGGCTTTGAAGTTGTTGTCTTCGTCAGATACATTATAATTGAAGTTAGAAAATACTTTTGCGCTTGGCTGACCTTGAGCCATTGCACTCAACCCTATAAATGAAAGAGTTAATACGTTTAAGATTTTTTTCATTTTAAATTATTAATTGTTAATTCGGTACAAATATAAGTTTACATTGTCTAGTCCAATATTAAGTATATGTTAAAAAATTGTAAATTACTCAAATGAAAGGCTTTATATGATACTTTTGTAAAAATTAAACTTGAATAAAGTATGAACAATGAAATTAAAATTCTTGTTGTTGATGACGAGGAAGATATTTTAGAGTTTCTAGGATATAACTTACGTGCCGAAGGTTATGAGGTTATAGTTGCTGACAATGGTTTACTGGCTATTGAATTAGCCAAAAAACATGAGCCCTCACTCATTATACTTGATGTTCAAATGCCGAATATGGACGGCATTACAACTTGTGAGAAAATCAGAGAGATACCATCTTTGAGTCAATCGGTGGTTACTTTCCTTACTGCTCGATCTGAAGATTATTCTCAAATAGCAGGTTTTGAAGCAGGTGCTGACGATTATATTACTAAACCCATTAGGCCTAAGGTTTTGATAAGTAGAGTAAAAGCCTTGCTTAAGCGAAGAGGTATTACACAAGACACCACATCTATTATAGAATTGGGAGATATCGTCATTGACAAGGAAAAACATATGACAACCTACAAAGGTGTTGAGGTTGTATTCGCCAAAAAAGAATTTAAGCTATTGAAGTTATTAATATCCAAGCCCGGCAAAGTATTCACTAGAGAGGAAATTCTAGAAAAGGTTTGGGGCACAGATATTGTTGTAGGAGATAGAACTATTGACGTACATATTCGTAAATTGCGTGAGAAATTAGCCGACCACTACATCAAAACAGTAAAAGGTGTAGGCTATAAATTTGAATACTAATGCAATGGACAACGCCTAAAAAAATTGCCTTTTACTTGACGCTTGCTTTGTCAGTTCCATTTTTTATTTTGTTTTCTTTAATGTGTTTCTGGTCAGAAAGCACCATTCAATTTTGGCAAATCCTCACAGTTATTATATCCTCTACTATTTCCATATACATTATTTCTTTTCTTTTTTTAAAGAAATTCATTCATGAAAGAGTAAAAGTGATTTATAAATCGCTGACTAGACAAAGAGGGGTTAGTGATGATGTTGAAACAGATTTGAATAAAGTAGATGAAGATGTTGACAGGATGGTTAATGAACGTCAAAGAGAAATAGAAGAACTTAAAAACATGGAGTCTTTTCGAAGAGAGTTTTTGGGTAATGTTTCACACGAACTCAAAACACCCATTTTTAATATTCAAGGGTATATACATACGCTTATTGATGGGGCTATAAGAGATGAAAATGTAAACATGCAATATTTGGAACGCTCTAGCAAAAGTGTGGATAGAATGATAAATATTGTGGAAGATTTAGAGATGATATCCAAGATTGAGTCGAATCGATTAGAGCTGGAGTTTACTCGTTGGAATATCGTTGATCATATTCAAGAGTTGTTTGATATTCTTGAGATGAAGGCCAAAAAGAGAAGTATTACTTTAAGTATCAATAATCAATCTATAAATAACTTTGTTGAGGCAGACAGAGATAAAATATCTCAAGTTTTAATAAACCTTATTGAAAACTCCATAAAATACGGCAATGAAGGAGGACACACCAAGGTACGTCTTTTTGAAATGGGAGAAAATATTTTGGTTGAAATTGCCGATGATGGCGATGGTATTCCTTCTGAACACCTACCCCGTTTATTCGAAAGATTTTACAGAGTAGATAAGTCACGTTCTAGAAGTGCAGGAGGAACGGGTTTAGGCTTGTCTATAGTCAAGCATATTGTCGATGCTCACCGACAAACTATTAATGTGAGAAGTACGGAGAACGTGGGAACTACCTTTTCATTTACTCTAAAAAAGGCTTAACAGACTATCCCAATTTGCTTGAAATTTTTCTAGGCTTAAGCCTTCAAATTCACTCGCTTTTTCTATTGCTGTACGAACCTCTAATTCCTTTTGATGCATAGCAAAAGCTAATTTTTTATCGTAAAAATACTTTGCTAAATATAGTTGTTCTGTTTGCCCGGGGGTAGGAACGAATATGGCTAATTTGTTCAGTTTGGCAATGTCCATTACGGTAGAATATCCTGAGCGACTAATGACCACTTTGGCATTCACCATAGCCTGATTGAGGGCTTTGGCGTTGAGGTGGCTGATAATTTTGAGCTTTCCAATATGCTCTTCTTTATGTTCTTCTGTTTTACCTAATACCAATGTGGCTTTTAACTTCGCCTCTATCAGTTGTTTTTTTAGTAACTCCTCAAACATACTGCGTTGTGGCTCAGGTCCAGAAACGATAGCAAGAACATCTATGTCTTTAGTTTTTTCTAATTTCTCAAAACGGGATAAAGCCCCTATATACTGACAGTTGAAAGTGGTGTTTTCAACTTTAGATAGCTGACCACTTAGCTGATGATTGTCAGAGTCAGGAATCCAACATTCGTCAAACTTTTGAATGTATTTGAAATTCATTTTTCGTATAAAATCTGAAAAAATAGGCGTTTGTATATTCAGTTGGTGGGTAACGAATACACATGGCACTTTTTTGGAGTGTAGCCCAAAACGATTGTCAGATATGACGCCGTCAATATTGTAATCATCTATAATCTGTTGTAATAGCGCATGCTCTTGGCGAATACCTTTCCATATTTTTAAACTCTGACTAAGCATACTCCAAGCCATTTTACCATTTTTGGGATAGCGTATGTTGTAGCTCTCTAGCTTAATGAAATCGTTCTTTGGAAATTCTTGAATGAGTAATTCTAATGGTCGACCACTAGAGGCAAAAACCACTTCAAAGCCCTTTTGTTCTAATGCTTGAGCAATAGGAATGCATCGGCTAGCATGACCTAAACCCCAATCTAGAGGGGCAATCAGTATTCTTTTTTTAGAATTCACGCTTCGAAAGTACTTAAAAATTGAGCTATTTTCGCATAAAATTTTTAGCATTGGCAAAGAACAAACTCCGTAAGTTTTCTCAAATGGCAGAATACCCTAATGTATTTCAGCCCACTTTTGAGGAATTAAAATCTGGCTATAAGATGAAAGGTCAGTGGAAGAAAGACTTTTTTAAAAACGACAATCCATTGGTTGTAGAGTTGGGCTGTGGTAAGGGTGAATACGCTGTTGGCTTGGCTCAAAAATACCCCAACAAAAACTTTTTGGGTGTTGATGTGAAAGGAGCTCGTATGTGGAAAGGCTCTACCGATGCTATTGAAGGCGGTGTTGGTAATGTGGCATTTTTGAGAACACGTATTGAGTTTATAGAATTGTGCTTTGATGCCGATGAAGTTGATGAGATATGGATAACCTTTCCAGACCCTCAAATCAAAAAGAAAAGAGCTAAAAATCGTTTAACACACCCTACTTTTTTAGAACGATATTCTCGTTTTTTAGCCAAAGACGGACTGATACACCTAAAAACAGATAGTCAGTTTTTGCACGGTTACACTTTAGGTATTATTGAAGGGCACAATCATCATTTGGAAGATGCTGAACACGACATTTACAATGCGGTTTTGCAAAGAGAAAATATGGAAATCAAAACGCATTACGAACAACTTTTTTTAGAAAAAGGTATGCCAATAACCTATTTGAGGTTTAGGCTTAAATAGCTTCATTTGGCTAAGTCCAAAACTTCTTTTTCAATTCGTTTTATACTTTTCTTTATTCTTTCGTTTTCATCAATGAGTTCAAATAAGTGAATGTACAATTCCTCAATTTTCTCAAGGTTTATTTCGGTGGCTTTATTGACAAGAATTCCACCTTGTTCCTCAATATCTTGGGCTGAAGGAACACCAGGCAGATGTTTGTTTTCTTTTATGAATTGTTCTACCTCACTAAGCGGTTGAAATTTGTAAGTAGGATTGAGATCACTTTTGCCATCATAATAATTTTCAAACACATAGTCTGGAGTGATAGTGCCGCTAGCTAAGATATTGCCGATAACATGAAGCCTTTGGGTGGGGTTATCATGGTTAATGCCAACATTGCCATTTGTGTTAACAATAAATTCTGATGTTTTGTCTTCAAATAACCTTATTTCAGCTATCCTAGAATTATGAATAGGGTTATGTTGAGTGTTTTGTAGTTGAATTCTGTATTCATCATATTCTGTTGAATTAGCTAAATCTATATTTTTAGCTCTCAAATAAAACTGATTTTGAGTAATAACAACTAATTCGTCAGATAGACAGGACGCTGGTGTGTAGGTTTGGGTGAATATAACCGTCCAACTTCCTCCTGTTTGCCTTGCAGATACAGTAATGCCTGTTGGGTTATCTGGATCAAAACCATTTTGTGGTAGAGGGTTATCTGAATATAGAACCATACGGGTCAATGTGGTATTAGGTGTTAGAAAATCAACATTAGCAGTAGCAGATTGAAAAATCGAAAAAGAAAAAAAATTATTATCGTTAAGACTGTTGGGGTAGGTTATGGAAGATGTGTTTGTATTAGCATTTGAAACCGCTAGTAGTCCATCATTGCTATTGACTTCAAAAATTCCACTTGGATTATTTATGCCTACCCCTACTTTCCCGTCGGATTTTACTACCATTCTTTGCGCATTATTAGTTCTAAACCTAAGGTCTGTATTATTAGTTGTGCCTAAAAAATCGGTGTTTCCAATGTTAGTATTGCCTTTGGTTGTCCAAGAACTTCGCCATTGGCTACCATCGTAATGATATAAATGATTTTATTTATATGCTAAGTTGCCACTTAGCGGCGAGGAAATGTTGTTTAGGGTAGATGTGTTAGTGATATTATAAACCCGAAGCAGTTGGTCGGCAGTTTGGGCATTAAGCAGTTGACAAGAGCAGAATAACAGCCAAATGTTAACCCATTTTGCAGTGGATAAAGTCATAGTTAAATCATATTTTTAAGAGCTACTAATATAAGAATTTTTTAATCATAATTTTACGCTTAATATGAAAGCCAATTTTTTTCAAAATGTCTATG